>JASHQD010000495.1 GCA_030037755.1 Terriglobia bacterium | reverse complement strand
AGCCGCAAACTCACTTTCCGCCCCTCCTGCTCCGCGGCGGAGGTTTTCCGATGTCCCGGTCGTCCCTCTCCGCTTTGAAGCGACCCTCCACCACACCGAATCCGCGTCGTCGCATGTATTGGCTGGCAGGCGTCCTCGGCGTCTGGATGCTGGTTGTGGTGGCCCGCCTCTACAGCCTGCAAATCATCCAATACGCGCGCTGGGTTGCTGAAGAGCGCAAGCAACAGGACCGGACCCGGGTGGTGAAGCCGGTGCGCGGAGCCATCTACGACCGCAACAAGCATCCGCTGGCCATCTCACAATTGATGGACTCCGTCTACGCCAAGAAGGGCAAAGTATCGGACTACACAGGCACGGCGCAGGCCCTGGCCTCGCTGCTGAATCTGGATGCCGCGCAGCTGGAAAAACACTTGCGCTCCGCGCGCCACGATTACCGGGTGACGTGGGGGCTTTCCAAAGACCTCGCGTCGCGGGTACGCGGCCTGGACCTCGCCGGCATCCTCACGGAAAAGGAACTGGAGCGCGTTTACCCGGCAGGGCCGCTGGCCTCCGCGGTGATCGGGTACGCGGGCGTGGACGATCAGGGACTTTCCGGCGTCGAGATGACCATGGACAGCACCATGGCCGGGCGCCCGGGCCACGTGCTGGTGAGCAACGACGCTCATCAGCGCACGTTTGAATCCTCCGGTTCGCGCGCCCAGCAGGGATCCGACGTCATTTTGACCATTGACGAAAATATTACGCGATTTGCCGAATCTGCGCTGATCGACGCCGTGGACCAGTGGCACGCGCTCGGCGGCACGGTGATCGTGGAAGATCCCTCGAGCGGCGACATCCTCGCGCTGGTCAGCGTGCCCACCTTCGATCCTAACGATTACGAGCACGCCCCGCCGGAGGCGCGCCTGAACCGCGCCACGCAGTGGGTCTACGAGCCGGGATCGGTGTTCAAGCTGGTGACGCTCTCGGCCGCGCTCGACCTCGGACTGACGGATCCGAACCGCATCATCGATTGCCAGATGGGCTCCATCACTCTTTACGGCCACGTGATTCACGATCACGAGCGCTTCGGAGCGCTTTCCGTTGAGGACGTTCTTGTGCACTCGAGCGACGTGGGTTCCATCAAGATCGGCCTGCAACTCGGCGACGATCGCCTCTACGACTACATCCGGCGCTACGGCTTCGGTGAGCGCACGGGCGTGGAACTGCCTCGCGAGGAGGGCGGCCTGCTGAAACCGCCCCGGGACTGGTCGGGGATCTCCGTGGCCGCCCTTTCCATAGGCCAGGAGATCAGCGTCACCGGCGTGCAGCTGATTTCCGCCTATTCAGCGATCGCCAATGACGGGCTGCGGCTTCCGCCGCGCCTGTTACGCGACGTCAGCGCCGGCCAGAACTGGGTGCCTGAGCCGCGAAGCCCTGGACGGCGGGTGGTGAGCGAGCGAACGGCCGAGATCATGAAAACGATGCTCGAGGCGGTGATCGATCGGGGCACCGGAAAGCTCGCGCAGTTGAGCGGTTATTCTGCGGCGGGGAAGACCGGAACGGCACAGAAGATCGTAAACGGCCGCTATTCGCACCACCTCTATGTCGATTCATTTGTGGGGTTTGCGCCCGTCGAGCGTCCCGCTTTGGTGGTACTGGTTTCGGTCGACGCGCCTACGGGAGGGGCCATGGGTGGAACCGTGGCCGCTCCCGTCTTCAAGAGCGTGATGGAGCAGAGCTTGACGTACCTGAAGGTTCCCAAGGATCGCCCTGACCTGCTGGTCGCCGGGAACCGGACGCCCAAGCGGCCGGCCGTGGCGACCGCGTCGGCCGAAGACGACGCGCCGTCGGAGCTGGTCGCCGAGGATGAGGGGGACAGCGCGGCCCCGAGCGGGGTCAAGCCGGTGGCGCTCAGCGGGTCGGAGCCGGCATCTGGTTCTGAGCCGGGCACCTTGCTGATCGCAAAGGGTCCGCCGGTCACGGTTCCCGATTTCACCGGTCTGGCCGTCCGGCCGGTTGCCGACCAGTGCGCGTCCGCCGGACTCGAATTGGTGGTGACGGGGACCGGCCTGGCCGTGGAGCAGGATCCGGCTGCCGGATCCAGGGTGCCGTCCGGCAGCAGGGTGCAGGTCCGTTTCGCGCGCTAGGCTACAGCCGGGCCATAGTTTGTCGCGCTTGAGGTTTCCTAAGTTATACTGGTGTTGCGAGATGAATCTGATCGACCTGCTGCCGGGGCTACATCCGGACGCTGGCCCCGGTCCCGAAGTTCGCTCTCTGGCTTACAACTCCCGGCTCGTCCAGCCGGGTGCGATCTTCTTCGCGATAAAAGGCGAGAATAGTGATGGGCATCACTTCGTCCCGCAAGCCATTGGGCGCGGGGCGGTTGCGGTGGTCAGTGAACGTCCCGCGCCGGAGGCCATCGGCGTCCCCTGGGTCCGGGTGCCGAAAGTCCGCCGAGCCCTGTCCGATGCCGCGCGCGCCTTCTATGGTCATCCGGAGCGCGCTCTGCGCCTGGCCGGAATCACGGGTACCAACGGCAAGACTACGACCGCTTACCTCATCGAGAGCATTATGCGCGCCGCCGGCCTTGGCGTCGGCCTCTTTGGGACGATCGAGTACCACGTCGCCGGCAAGACGCTGCCAGCGCCCAACACCACGCCGGAATCGCTCGACCTGATCTCGTACCTTGCCGACCTGCGGAGCGCCGGCTCTTCAACTGCGGTGATGGAAGCGTCCTCGCATGCTCTGGCCCAGGAGCGCATCTGGGGCATTCCCTTCGCC
Organism: Terriglobia bacterium; assembly: GCA_030037755.1. Lineage (GTDB taxonomy): Bacteria > Acidobacteriota > Terriglobia > UBA7540 > UBA7540 > Gp13-AA77. The sequence continues at coordinate 4,047 of JASHQD010000495.1, read as the reverse complement.
GTAGCCATTTTTACGAACCTGACGCGCGATCATCTGGATTACCACCACACCATGGAGGAGTACTTCCGCGCGAAACAGAGGCTGTTCGAGGGGCTTGGCACGCCCCCGCCGGAACTGAGTGTCATCAACATCGATGACCCTTGGGGCCGCCGCCTGATCGAATCCACCTCCAGCCGCAGTGTTGCCTTTGGTTTCTCCCCCGAGGCCGCCGTACATCCCAGGCGCTTCAGCAGTGACGGCAACGGGCTGAAAGCGATGCTTGTCACGCCCGGCGGACAATTCGAAGTCGTCTCTCCGCTCAGCGGCCGGCCGAACCTGATGAACATCCTCGGTGCGGTGGCGGCCGCGCAAGGTTTGGGCGTGAACGCGGAGAAGATCCGCGAGGGGATCGCCAGCTTGCGGTCTGTGCCGGGGCGATTCGAGCGAGTCGAGGCGGAACAGCCCTTCCTGGTGATCGTCGACTACGCCCACACCGACGATGCCCTGCGAAACGTGCTGACGACCGCCCGCGAACTTACCCGCGGACGCCTGATTGTGGTCTTTGGCTGCGGCGGCGACCGGGATCGCTCCAAGCGAGCGCTGATGGGTGAGGCGGCAGGCTCACTCGCGGACCTCGTGGTCCTGACCTCCGACAATCCCCGCAGCGAGGATCCGCTCATGATCATGAACGATGCCCTGGTGGGGCTGCAGCGGACCGGCACGGCTTATGTGCTGGAAGTCGACCGCGCCGCGGCGATCCAGCGTGCCCTCGAGCGAGCCCGTGCAGGAGATGGGGTCGTAATCGCGGGCAAGGGGCACGAAACCTACCAGGTTATGAAGGACCGCACGATCCCGTTTGACGATCGGCGTGTGGCGCGCCGCGTCCTTGAGGGCCTCGGGTACGCTTCGCGCTCAGCACGCGACGCTCAAGGAGTTACGGAGTAATCCCGATCCATGGATCTTACGCTCGGGGAAATCGCGGCCATTCTGGGATCCGAGACCCGAGCCCCCGAACGGATCGCGCGCAGTTATTCGATCGATTCTCGCACGCTGCAGCCGGAGGCGCTGTTTTTCGCCCTGCGTGGTCCTCATTTTGACGGCCATTCGTTCGTGCAGGAAACGCTCCAGCGTGGCACCGCCGGCGCCGTCGTCGAGGTGGGCTGGGCACGAAGCGCCCCGTCTGAGATCGCGGAGTATCTAATTGCGGTGCCGGACACAGTCGCCGCGTTGCAGAGTCTGGGCCACGCGGTGCGCCGCAAGTGGAGCCGTCCGGTGATTGCGGTCACGGGCAGCACGGGCAAAACCACCACGAAGGAGCTGATCGCTGCTGTGCTCAGCGCCAGATACGCCGTGCACAAATCCGCCGAGAATCTAAACAACCATCTCGGAGTCCCACTGACGCTTCTCGCGTTGACACCAGCTCACGAAGTTGCCGTGCTCGAATTGGGCATGTCGCACGCTGGAGAGATCGCGCAACTCGCGCGTATTGCGGCTCCTGCCGTCGGAGTGGTCACGAACGTGGCGCCGGTGCACCTCGAATTCTTTGACTCGCTCGCGGGTATTGCGGCCGCCAAGCGCGAGTTGATCGAGAATCTAGCCTCGCCTTCCACCGCCATTCTCAATTACGATGATGAACAGGTTCGCCGCTTTCGTGAAGGTTTCCCGGGACGAGTTGTTACTTACGGATTTGACCCGGGCGCAGACTACCGCGCCACGAGCTTCCGGCTGACTGTCGGGCCGGGCGGTGAAGTAGGCAGCACATTCCGGGTGCATGGTCCGGAGTGCGAGGCTGAGCTTCAGCTTTCGCTTCCGGGCCGGCATAATGTGGCCAATGCGCTCGCTGCGATAACGGTTGGACGCCTGCTCGGCGTTCCCCCCAGCTCGATTGCCACGGCACTTGCAGGATTCCGGCCGCTGCGCCAGCGGACGGAAATCGAGCGGATTCCACCGGGCATCACGCTGATCAACGACTGTTACAACTCGAATCCGAGAGCCATGAAGCAGATGCTGGAATTGGTACGGGACTGGCCGGGAGCCGCCCGGAGGATCGCGATGGCGGGTGAGATGCTCGAACTCGGACCAACCGCGCCCGAGCTGCATCGCAGCGTCGGCCGGACTGCGGCGGCGTCATCGCTCGAGTGGTTGTTGGGGGTTCAAGGCGCCGCCCGGTTCATCCTGGAAGGAGCGATCGAAGCGGGATTTCCTCCCGAGCGCTGCCGTTTCTTCAGCGATGCTGAGGAGGCTGGGGCCTTTTGCGGCCCGATTCTGCGGTCCGGCGATTTGTTGCTCGTGAAGGGTTCACGGGGCGTTCATTTGGAGAAGGCGGTTGAGATAGTCCTGGCGGCGCGGACGTCGCTCGCGCCTCGAACTTAAGCTATCCAGCACGAGGGAGGAAACGCCCGCGAGCGTTCCTAGGCTACAGATCGAATTTCATGATTTATTTTCTCTACGTTCAGTTTCATACGCACGTTCACCGCCTGAACCTTTTGCGTTACATCACGGTCCGGACGGCGTTCGCGAGCCTGACTGCTCTCGCACTGGCTCTGCTACTCGGCCCGCGAACTATTGCGTGGCTGCGGAGATTTCAGATCGGGCAGTTCATCCGCGATGAAGGCCCGCAATCTCATCAGGCTAAAGCAGGCACGCCCACCATGGGCGGGGTTCTGATCAACATCTGCATTTTTGTCCCGACCTTGCTGTGGGCCGACCTGAGCAACATCTTTGTGTGGCTGGCGTTGCTGGTGACCCTGGCCTTTGGAGCGATCGGATTCTGGGACGACTACCAGAAGATTCTCAAGCGTCGGAATCTTGGTATCACCGGTCGCACCAAGATGCTGCTTCAGATTCTGGTGGGCTTCTGCTTCGGAATAGCTTTGATGCTCCTTTCCGCGACAGGGCGATACTCGACGGATCTCACGTTTCCGTTCGTGAAGAAGATTCATCCCAGTTTCCTCATTCGGTCTCTGCTGCATAATTCCTGGACTTATCCCCTGGCCTTTCTCCCGTTTCTAGTCTTCGTGATCTTCCTCCTGGTGGGATCCTCGAATGCAGTGAACTTGACGGATGGCTTGGACGGCCTGGCGATCGGGTGCGTCATCATCTCGGCCTCGGCCCTTACCGCGTTGACGTACGTGGTGGGAAACGCGGCGTGGGCGGGCTATCTGGACGTCGAACACCTTCCGGGCGTCGCGGAGTTAACACCGTTCTGTGGCGCAACCGTCGGCGCGAGTCTAGGTTTTCTCTGGTACAACGCGTATCCTGCAGAGATTTTCATGGGCGATGTTGGGTCGCTCTCATTGGGAGGATCGATCGCGTGTGTGGCCGTGATGATCAAGCAGGAGCTCCTGCTCCCGTTCATCGGAGGCATTTTCGTGCTGGAAGCGCTCTCGGTCATGCTGCAGGTTGCCTGGTTCAAGAGTTCAGGCGGCAAGCGGATTTTCCGTATGGCGCCGCTTCACCATCATTTCGAACTGGAGGGCTGGAAAGAGTCAAAAATCATCGCGCGCTTCTGGATTCTGGCGCTGGTCTTTTCGCTCTTTGCTCTGGCGTCCTTGAAATTGCGCTAACGCAGCGCTGTTCTGGCGCGCGCGGGCGCGGTAGAATGCTGTGTGCCGGGTTGCCGACCTGCCCGCGGCAGGGCGTCATCCCAGCCAACGTAGTCAAAAGCTCAAAACTGTGAGCAAAGAGGAATCGCTTCAAGCCCGGATGCAGCAGCTCGAGGGGAAGCGCGTGCTCGTAGTGGGTCTGGCCCGCAGCGGTCGCGCCGCCGCCGATCTGCTGCATCGCCGTGGCGCGATTGTGATGGTTTCGGATTCGCGGCCGCCGTGGTCCTTCGCGCACGAGATCCCCGAGTTGCTGGCCGCCAAGATCGGGATTGAATTCGGGCAGCATGGTATTGAGACCGCGCTTGCGCAGGATCTGATCGTAGTGAGCCCAGGAGTACCGTGGGACCTGCCCGCGCTCGCGGCGGCTCGTGAGCGAGGCATTCCGGTTGTCGCCGAAGTGGAGGCCGGAAGCTGGTTTGTCCACGGCGACCTGGTGGGCGTAACCGGTTCGAATGGAAAAACC
>JASHQD010000494.1 GCA_030037755.1 Terriglobia bacterium | reverse complement strand
GCACGCGCCTACGATATCGAGAATGGCGTCTACAGCGCCCACTTCGTGAAAGTGGACCTTTTCGATCGGCTGATCGTGCAACCTGGCTTCAGCTTCGCCAAGACGGCGGAAGATTGCGCAGGCCCGTTCTTTAACCCGCTCCGGCAGCGCGGCCGACTGGATCATCTCCTCGATCGTGTGCAAATGCCGATGCGGCTGCGGCCCCGGCGCCACGATCTCTATGTGTGTCCCGGCAAGACCTGAGCGCCGCACGCGCTGCACGTTGAACCCGTAGGGTCCGAGCGGCAGCCGTGCCAGCTCCGCTTGCAGCCGTCCGGCGTCCAGGCCCGCGTCGAGACAGGCTCCGAGGAACATGTCGCCACTGACCCCCGAAGAGCAGTCAAGATAAGCTGAGCTCATAGATGATCCGGGCCAAGGCCCTCGTGATTAGCATAGTGTTGTCAGTGGTCAGTTGTCAGTAGCCGGTTGCAGGTCGTCGGTCCCTGGTTCCCGGTTTTCGTGCCGTTCGGGACCGCGGCTCTTTGATCGTTGACACCTCGTTTACGATCTACGAACCAAGATCTACGAACTCCTCAGTTTTCGAAGGAAACGGACGACCGAGAACCGACAAGTGGCAACCAGCAACTGACTACTGACAACTGACCACTGACCACTGTAGAATCTGCCGGTAGCCTGAGGGGGCGGCAGGGAGGTCAGAATGAGCTCAAACACCATGGACCGGCTGTGGTCCGACTACCAGGATCACCACCGCAGCAAGGGGAATCGCACGTGCCACATGATTGGAATTCCGCTGATCATCTTCGGATTGCTCAGCCTGCTCTCGATTCCGATTGTGACCGTCGGCGGGCGCTGGCCGATCGAAATCTCGCTGATCATTTTGCTCGTAGTCGGCGCCATCGACATCTCGCTTGATGCGCGTCTGGGCGCGCTGATGCTGGTGGTCTCATTCCTGCTGTACCTGGTGGCGAGGGACTTGAAGGCGTGGCCGATCGCGGCGGCGATGTTTGTGGTCGGCTGGGTGTGCCAGTATATCGGGCACGGCGTCTACGAGCGGCGCCAGCCGGCGTTTTACAAAAACCTGGCGCACTTGCTCATCGGACCGCTATGGGTGCTGAATCACGTCTTCCACGTGCGTGGCGAGGCGGCGCCGGCGAGAGTTCCGGCGCGGGGCTGATGGTGCCGGAACTCAAATCAAATCCGCAGATTACGCAGATTACGCAGATTACACATATCTCAAACCCGGCGCTTTGCGAGCGTTGCGCGGTGGTCGGCCGCCTCTGACGCCGAATGCGCGGTCATCTCCGCAATCTGGCAATCTCAGCACTCCGGGAATCCCCCGCAGTGGAGTAATCTGTGCAATCTGCGTAATCTGCGGATGGAATTACCCGCCGAGGGGCTTGTCCTTGTCGTTCGCCGCCTGCTGATCGTTGACCCGGACGATCCCGGTCTGGTCCACAAAATAGTGGGTCTTCCCGGTGGCGGAACTGACCGGGTCTGCGTTCAGCTTATAGGTCGGGATCCTGCCGTTCTCGTCCGCCGGGCCCGCCGTGTAAGTGAACGTGTAGCCTTCCTTGGTGCCCGTCACGAGTTCGCTATCGAGAAATCCGGCCAGCGAAGCAGTCGGCGCGGCATCCGCCGGCGGCCCGAGGGTGGCCAGCGTCTGCGAGAATCCTGTGTCGTACGAGGTGACGTAATTGTTTTCGGCAGTTACGATCATTCGCAGCGACCGCACCGCCGAGCCTTCATTGATCTCCGACTTCGAATCCCACAGGCTCGGCACCACGATTTTGGCAACGAGCACAACCACGACCATAAGAACGATGACTTCAAGCCATGAAACGCCCTTCGATTCCTTGCCCATACTCCTCCTGAATTCCCCTGTTCCAGGCCTCGCTCACTCGAAAACCTCGCGCGAGCCGCCTTCACTGCATAACTGCCTTATGATGGACTGTCTCCCCCGCGTCGGCCTTGGGACGCTCCTCGCCCGGGCGATTCCGCGCCGAAAAGCTCTCCCTGAGGTGGAGTGTTATTCTACGACAGTTTTTCGGCCTGCGCCAAGTGCTTTTACTCTTATGTACTACCTTCCGCTGAACCCCGATTCTTTAACCGAGGAGTAAACTGCGATCAGGCGTCCGCGTACATTAAATCTTCGACCGGGGACAAAGCAAAAAGGCTTGACACACGGGAAAAGCAGGTGGATGCTCTCATCAATGGACTTATGTTTATCGAGTTCGTTAATCGGCCGGTCGTTCTGTCATTCGACTTTCCCGAGCAACCCATCGAGCAGTTTTCGTCGCAAAACGCCAAAGCCGGCAAACGCATTATGCTTAAACCACACGCGATCAGTAAGTTACTTCAGAAATGGCCCGCGCCAAACCCACTTTGATCATCTTCCTTGTTTTCAGCGACTTAAGATCCGAAAACGGGCATTTTTCAACAAAAGCATACATGAACCCCCTATAATTCACTGCTTGTCGTGACGCACCCGCCAGTGCTACACCAGAAGATGCCCACGATCGAAGCTGGAATGTCCTTTGGAATCATCAGTTCACAGGAACAACTCCGGGGCGGCATCAGATGTGGCATGATCAGTTATAGTATTCCTGAATTATATTCCCGGCAGAGTCGCCGGATGACCGGCTATGCTCGATCGTGCTGCCGGCTTGTGGCACCCAATGGCACGGGAGGATCGCGATGGAAGTGAAGAAGGTCTTCAAGACGTTTCGCTATTCGGCTGACCTCGTCTGGACAGGCGGGCGGAACGGCCGCGCTTCAACGGCCGGCAAGCCGGACATCGTGGTGGGCAGTCCGCCGGACTTTCGAGGCGAGGAAGGCGTGTGGTCGCCGGAGCATCTTTTCGTCAGTTCCCTCAGTACCTGCCTGATGCTCACCTTTCTGGCAATGGCCGAACGCCGGGGCATTGAAGTGGCATCCTACAGGAGTAGCGCTGAGTCGCTGCTGGAGAACGTGGACGGAAAATATCAGATTACCCTGGTCACGGTTCGCCCGCAGATCGGGCTCAAATCGGGCGACGCGTTGGAGGCCGCAAGAGCGATTGCGGGCAAAATGGAGGCGAATTGCTTCATCTCGAATTCCATCAGGTCAAAGATCGATCTGCAAGTGGACTTTCTCGTCGCCTCGCCATAGTAGCCGCAGAGGTTCTGAAGATTTGCCGGGGTTTGTGCTAGACTCCGCGTTTGTCCATTCGATGACCAAGGGGCTTGATTCATGCCGCAAGTGATGCGCAGTGCCAAAGTTTACGACGCCGTAATTGTGGGATCGGGCGCGGGTGGCGGTATGGCCGCCTACGTCCTCACCCAGGCAGGCGCCAAATGCCTGCTGCTCGAGGCCGGAAGCTGGTACGACACGGCAAAAGAGTCCACCATGCTGAAGTGGAATTACGACTTACCGCGTCGCGGCATGCCCACGCCCGACAAGCCCTTTGGCGAGACAGACGCCTGCGTGGGCGGATGGCGGATTCCGGGCGAGCCTTACACGCAGGCGACCGGCACCGACTGGATGTGGTGGCGCGGCCGGATGCTCGGCGGGCGGACGAACCACTGGGGCCGCATTTCGCTGCGCATGGGACCGTACGATTTCAAGCCCTACAGCCGCGACGGCAAAGGCTTCGACTGGCCGATCACCTACGACGATCTTGCGCCGTATTACGACAAAACCGAGGAACTGATCGGCGTCTTCGGATCTGCTGAGAATATCGAGAACACCCCGGATGGCAAGTTCCTTCCGCCTCCCAAGCCACGATGTTACGAACTGGTGATTCAGGGCGCATCGCGCAAGCTCGGAATTCCGTGCGTCGCCTCGCGACTTTCCATTCTTACGCAGCCGCTGAACGGGCGTCCTGCCTGCCACTACTGCGGTCAGTGCGGACGAAGCTGTGGGACCAGTTCCAACTTCTCCTCGCCCACCGTACTGATTCCCCCGGCGACGGCTACCGGCAATCTGGAAGTTCGATGTGACGCCATGGCGCGCGAGGTGCTCGTCGATCGCGAGGGCCTGGCGACTGGTGTCTCATATATCGACAAGAAGACGCGCAAGGAAGTTCAGGTGCGTGGCAAGATTGTGGTGCTGGCGGCGAGCGCCTGCGAAACGGCCCGCCTCATGCTGAATTCGCGCAGCCCGCAGCATCCGAACGGGCTCTGCAACGCCAGCGGTCTTGTCGGAAAATACCTGATGGATACCGTTGGGACCGACGGCGGCGGATTCGTGCCGTCGCTCGAGGATCTGCCGGCGCACAACTGCGACGGCGTCGGCGGCATGCACGTCTACATGCCGTGGTGGAACTATGACAAGCAACTCCGTAATCAGCTGCCCTTCGCGCGCGGATACCATATCGAACTGGGCGGCGGGCGCAGCATGCCCAGCCCGGGCGACTTCGATGGCAGCGAACAATTCACCGGCGGCGGCTACGGCGTGGAGCTGAAGCGAAATATCCGTAAAATCTACGGATCGTTCCTCGGCTTCGCGTGTCGCGGCGAGATGATTCCCAACAGTGACAGCTACTGCGAAATCGACAAGGATACCGTGGATCAGTGGGGCATTCCGGTGCTGAAGTTCCATTTCAAATGGACCCAGGACGAGATTCTGATGGCGCGGCATGCCCAGGAGACATTCCGCGAGCTGATCCTCGCCATGGACGGCGAAGTGCTGCAGTCGTCCGGCGCCGAAAGCAACTGGGGAATTTCGAGAGGCGGCGAGATCATCCACGAAGTCGGCACGACGCAGATGGGTGACGATCGCGGGAAGTCCGTGCTGAACCCGTACTGCCAGGGCTGGGATTGCAAGAATCTGTTTGTCACCGACGGAGCGCCATTCGTTTCCAACGCCGACAAGAATCCGACGTTGAGCATCATGGCGCTGGCCTGGAGGACGTCGGAGCATGCGGCGGAAGAGGTGAAGAAGCGGAATGTCTGAGTCGAGAGTTAGCAATCGACAGTTACAGTTGACAGTCAAGGCGCTCTCCGGCAGAAGGTGGATTTGCTGCGGGCTGTGAACTGTGGACTGTCAACTGGTTGACGGCCCGAGAGAGCAAAGGAGAACGCGATGGCAACTGACGCCAAGCCCGAGAAAGATCAACAAACGCTATTCGATCGGCGCGACCTACTAAAGGTGTTGTCGGCGGTGCCCGCGGCCGCCTTGCTGCCCGCGGGAACGGCTAAAGCCGCCGAGATGTCGATGCCTGCGCATGCATCGATGGCAACTGCAGGCGCTGCGGCCCAGGCGACGGGAGCCGCTTACAAGCCCACCACGTTCGACGCGCATCAGTACAAGACCATCGAGGTGCTGAGCGACATCATCATTCCCGCCGACGACCGCAGCGGCAGCGCCACGCAGGCCGGCGTCCCGGAATTCATCGATCAGTCGCTGGGATTCCATCCCGTTAGCCAGCTCGATCAATCCTCCGGTTCGCATGAGGGCAACCAGCTCGCTGCCATTCGCGGCGGCATAACATGGCTCGACCTGGAATCGAATCGGGCATCCGGGCACGATTTTATCGACGCATCGGAATCCGAGAAAAAGCAGCTTCTCGATCGCATTGCCTATCCCAAAACCGCCGCGCCCGAGGATGCCGCCGGCGTCGCGTTCTTCAACGCCCTGCGCAACGCCGTGCTGGGGGCGTTCTACAGCAGCAAAATGGGCGTGCAGGATTTGCCTTATTCGGGCAACCAGATGCTGTCGGAATGGGACGGATGCCCGGAGAACGTTTTGGAGAAGTTACGCTCAAACGGGGCGCTGTAGTTAGGTGTTAGGGAATTGCCGATTTACGATTGCCGATTGACGGGCGCATTCGTAAATCGGCAATCGAAAATCGGCAATCCCTGACACCTGGCACCTAGTGGAGGCTCGAATGGGCAACCCCATACTCGCAACCTCGGAAAAGCTCGGAGTACGCGAAAAATCGCAGCTGATGTCGGCGGCGGAGATCGAGCGCTCGCTCACACGTCTAGCCTATGAAATCATCGAGCGCAACGGCGGTGCCGCCCAACTGGTCTTCGTGGGAATCCGCCGCCGTGGCGCGCCGCTGGCGGAGCGGTTGGCCCGCAAGATAAGCGCATTCGAGCGGCTGGATGTCCCCGTGGCCGCGCTCGACATCACTTTCTATCGTGACGACCTTTCCACCATCGACGAAAAGCCGGTCGTGCATCAGCATCTGCTGCCATTCCCGGTCGAGGGCAAGACCGTGATCCTGGTTGACGACGTGCTTTACACGGGCCGCACCACCCGCGCCGCGCTCGACGCGCTTGTCGACGAAGGCCGCCCCGGCCGCGTGGAGCTCTGCGTCCTGATTGACCGCGGGCACCGCGAGCTGCCCATCCAGGCGGATTACGTGGGCCGCCACGTTCAGACGTCCAATATTGAAGTCATCGAGGTGCGCCTGAGCGAGATCGATCAGGAAGAGCGCGTGATGCTCTGCGAACGCACGAGCTGAAAAACGACGCCGAGGTTGGAGTTCAGCATCTTTCCCGCAATTGCTTTTTCGAGTGCAAGCCTTGCTGCACCCAAT
>JASHQD010000493.1 GCA_030037755.1 Terriglobia bacterium | reverse complement strand
TGAACATCGGCCAGCCGCGCCGGCGGTCCCCCTAGCGTCGGCAGGGCCCACAGGGCGCCGGGGATGCCGCCAAGTCCTTTTGTCTCGTTGGCGAGCACCTTGGATCCGTCCGGCGAGACGCTCGTGATTCCGTAGACTTGGTTCTGCATATTCACGGAAATCCGCGCTACGTTTCCTCCGTTGACCGACATCTGCGCGGGCCCAACCCCTCTTTCAAACAAGTACAGCCGGGCACCGTCCGTGCCCAATAACCCCTTGAAGGCTGCGTCGTGGGTGAGCTCTGTGTAACCGGATAGCGATGGCGGCGGCAACGTGGGGCGGAACAGGTAAGCAAGGGTGACAATCACAATGAGGACCGCGGCGAGCGCGGCCAGCAGGGTTTTCTTGTGCCGGCGTGCCAGGGTCGCGGCTAGATCGCGGTCGCTGGAACTATCGCTGGGCGCCAACGTGGCTCCGCTCGCGGAGCCCCGATCTTGGGCAGGGCTCATTCGCCCCTCTGTTCGCTCCTCGGGGCGGACCTCGGCGGACGCCACCGGGGTCGAATGGCCCAAGGCCGTGTCGCGCCTGAGGCGCTTCAAGTCGGTGCAAATCTCGGAGGCGTGCTGGTAGCGCAGGTCGCGGTCTTTCTCCAGCGCCTTGCCGATAATCTCCTCCAGTTTGGGCGGCAGCTCAGGATTCAAGCTCGAGGGTGCAACCGGCGCGTGGCTCAGTATGGCGTTGAAAATCACGGCCGAAGTGTTGCCTGAGAAGGCCATTTGCCCTGTAGCCATTTCGTACAGCACCGTGCCGAAGCTAAAGAGGTCGGTGCGTGCGTCCACGTTCTCACCACGCGCCTGCTCAGGTGACATATAAGCCACGGTGCCCAGGGTCACGCCAGGACTGGTGAGGTTCTCAGGGTCGATGGAAGCCGTGGGCGTGTCGCGGCTGGCTGACGGGTGGTTATCGGCTATCGGTGTGCTTCCCGCGAGACCCGGATCCCGAGTCCCGGGCCCCGTCAGCTTGGCCAGGCCGAAATCCAGGATCTTAACCTGTTCGGCTTGTCCGCGGCTGGTGACGAAGATGTTCGCGGGCTTGATGTCGCGGTGAACAATCCCCTTGGCGTGGGCCGCATCGAGGGCATCGGCCATCTGGATTGCCAAGTCGAGGGCCTCATCAACCTTGAGGGGCTTCGTGCCGATGCGATGCTTCAGAGTCTGCCCTTCCAGCAGCTCCATGGCGATGAATGGCCGACCGTCAAATTCGTCGATGTCGTGGATGGTGCAAATGTTGGGATGATTGAGGGAAGAGGCTGCGCGCGCCTCGCGTTGAAAGCGCTCCAGAGCCTGGGCGTCAGGCGCAACTCCGTCGGGCAGGAATTTGAGGGCTACCATGCGGCCGAGCTTGGTGTCTTCGGCCCTATAGACCACACCCATCCCACCGTCGCCGAGCTTCTCCACAACACGGTAGTGCGAAAAGGTCCTTCCAATCATCCTTGGTTTGGGACTTACGAGAAACAAGCATCTTAAGGTAGGTCAAACAGTGCGTCAATAATGACCACATCGAGTGATGGCTCAACTTATAAGCGGCTATGGCCTCGAAGACGTCGCCGGTGTCCGGGGGCAAGGCAAGGGAAATGCATAGCGCAGGAGCAGTTGTGCTAGTGCACTCGCTACATCCTTGAAACCGTACCGCTGAGGGTATTGGCCACCCAGACGTGGACGCCGTCGGAAGCCGCGAGTTGTGGACCGCTGCCACCTGTGGGGAATTTCCCAACCACCGTCGCGGTGCGCGCCTGGATTTTGGTCACTGAGCCATCGTTGAAGCACAGAGCCCAAACGTAGGTTCCGTCAAAGACCAGCCCGTGCGGACCCGATCCGGTCGGGATGGTGTTGATCACGACGCCGTCCAGGTTCAGTTCCATAACGTTGTTACTGTTCTGATTGGCCACCCAGATGTTGGCCCCGTCAAAAACGAGGCCCCACGGCTGACGGCCGACGTCGTAAGTTCCCAGTCTGTCGCCGTCGATCGACAGCTTCGTCACACTGTCGCTGAACTCGTTCGTTACCCAGACGTGGGCGCCATCGTAAGCCAGATCGTGCGGATTCCGCCCCACGGGGAACGTTCCCAGCAACGTGCCTGTGAGGGTGAGCTTCGTGACGGTTTTGCTCCTGAAGTTCGCCACCCAGATGTTCCTTCCGTCAAAGAGAATACCTGCCGGATGAGCGCCAACCGGAAATGCGCCCAAGACCCTGCCGGTGGAGCCATCCACTTTGGTAACACGATCGAGATCAGGGTTGGTGGCCCAGACGCTGGAACCGTCATACGCCAGGCCATAGGGATGCGTAACGGGGAAGCTCGACAGTTGGCCGCCGTCCTTGCGGAGCTTCAGGAGGCGGTTGCTATCGGAAGCGGCCACCCAGAAGTTGGCGCCATCGAAGACTACTCCGGCGGGAAAGCTACCGGCTTGGGACCAAACGACGGTCGGAAACCCGAGTTTTTCGCGCAAGGCAGCGCCAGCACTGGCAATAAGATCAAGGGTCTTGTCCCGCGCCCCGGTTTCCGACAAGCTGGCCAGGGTCGAGCCCGAGCGCGAGTCCTGCAATCTAAAGTTGATGCGGATGTGCGCCTGTGGGCCCAGTCCGGCCACGAAGTACGAGCCCTCGACCACGTAATCCGCGCCCAGAGTCTGGCGAATGCGGGCCAGGGTGTCGGCGGCATAGCTATCGGCATCCGGCAGCGCCAAAGCCCTCGTGGCCCGCGCCACGTCTTCCGCCGGTATGGTTCGAAGTTGGCCACCGCTGGCCAACTCCATCGCGAGTTGTTCGGAGAGGGCTCGCGCAAACCAACCCGTGCCGGCAAGGGAGGAGAGATTGCTGAAACCGAGAACTGCTATCGAAGGAACAGGCGGGGGGGACACGCGGGGGCTGGCAATCGGCGAGTGGTTTACCGCCGAGGTCTGCGTCCGGTGCCAATCATCCCTTTCATGGATCAGCGCTCCCGCCAGGAGCGCCAGGCAAAGTGAGATCGGAAGAACAGCCCAGAGTCGCGTCCGGTGCGGAGGAACGACCGGCACCTCGATGGAGACGGGATGCCTCGATGCTTCCGGGATCCGCTCGACGGGCCCGATGACGCGGTAACCGCGGCCCGGCAAGGTCTCGATCGAGCGCGGTCTCTCCACGTCATCGTCAAGCGCGTGGCGGAGCTTTCTTACGGCGATGTTGAGGCCGTTGTCGAAATCCACGAAGGTGTTCGCCGGCCACAGCCGTTGCCGGAGCGCTTCCCTCGTTACAAGCTCACCGGGTTTTTCCAGCAGGGCGATTAGAACCTGAAAGGGCTGGTTTTGCAGCTTTATCCGTTGCCCGTTTCTGCGGATCTCGCCCGCTCGGGGGTCGACTTCAAATCCGGCAAAGGAGACGATCTGCCTCCCGTAGTCCATCGGCGCCTCCACCAGCGGACCCTACATACCACGGGCCGCCACAATGTCAAGCCAAATTGATATCCATATCCTGCTATTTATACACCGATCTCGCTGCGCCTGCGTCCGGCCTGTGGCGGCCGGTCTATGACCGCTGGCTTCTCCTCGTGAACGGCCGGCGACTGTAGTCGTCCATTACCGCGTTTCCGCAGGGCACCCGACGGTCATAGACCGCCGCTACAGCGCTTTTTGACCAAATCCCGAAAGCCCGTCGCGGTCGCCTTACACCTAGGCGGTACAGACACCAGGAGGAACGGACAGAAGGAGTACAGGCAGGGTACAGGCGCCGTCTATTGATGCGCTCCGTTCGCCCGGCGTTAGTCTTCCCGTGGGCCCGTAATCCCACAGAAACACGCCGGGATTCGGCCTTCGGGAGAATCTTTTTGGAGGTGACGAGATGAAGCGAAGAGGGCTTGCACTTGCAATTGGGTTGCTCTGCTGCCTGTCGATCCGGAATACGGCAATCGCCGCACAGGACCCGCCGGCAATATCCGAGAGCGCGGTTCCAGCCGGGATTCCCGCCACACCAGCCGTACTGGCCAAGATAGTCCCGCCCAGTCCGTGCTCTGCTCCTTATGCCAACGGAATCGCCTATGATTCCATCCACCAGACAATGTGGGTGGCGGTTTCTCCGGCGTGGGGTCCGGGATTTGTGTGTGAATTCGGGCTCGTGGCGCCTTACCCGCTCATTACCTTTGTGGCCAACGTGATTAATCCCCGCGGCCTGGATTTTGATGCGACGACCGGCTACCTTTGGGCGACGAACATCTATTCCTCGCCTGGTGTCTTTGTCAACACCGTAACGGTGATCGACACGGCCGGCGCCGGTGCAATCGTGAATGTGCTGCCGGCCGGGAATCACCCGGCGGGCGACTGCTATTTCGCGGGGCAAATCTATGCGATGGACTTCGGTCCCCCGGCCGGGCCCTGGAACTTCACCGGATTCCTCAACAACGCGCCCTGGACGGCCACCACTTACGCTGCCGCGGGTAATAACCCGCAGGCTTGCGTCGCTGTGGGCGGCGACCTCTGGTTGACGCTAGAATTCAGCAATGCTGTGGAGAAAGTGGCGCCGCCTGCGCCAGGGACAACCTTCGGGGTGGGCTCCTTGCCTTGGGGCATCACTTACGACGGGACCAGCGTGTGGGTGGCGAACCAAGGCAGCAGCTCCGTGGAGGCGCTCAATCCCGCCACGGGTGCGGCGCGGAATACCCTCGCTCTGCCCGCCGGTAGCGGTCCGCGTAGCCTTGTTTTCGGGACAGTAGCAGGGGTCAATTATGTGTGGGCCGTGGACGAAGCCACCGGAAAGCTGACGCAGATTAAGACTTCGGCGGCGTTCCCATGGGGCACGATAACCGGCACTTCCGCCGCCTTTGGCAACGCTCCGCAATTCGACGCCTTCGACCCCATCAACAATCACATCTGGGTGACCAGCACAAACAGCGGCTGGATCGATGTGCTCAACTGAATCCTCGGCGGCGACGTGGTAAGTCATGTCGCCGCCCCCGAAACACCCGCGCCCGCCGTTTCGTAAATCCGGGGTTGGCACATGTCGCGCGACAGGCGACAATCGCTGAGGAATGAGCATTCGTTCCATTCGACACCGGGGCTTGAGAGGGCTCTACGAAGCGGGGGAGGCCAAGGGTGTTCCGGCGCCCCTGGTGCCGAAGATACGTGACATGCTGTTGGCCATCGACGAAGCCACCCAGGCGCAGGACGTCGCGCTGTTTCCCGGCTGGAAGTTGCACCCGCTCAAGGGCGACCGTAAGGGCTTCTGGAGCATCACGGTGACCGGCAACTTGCGCATCATTTTTCGCTTTGAGAACGGCGATGCGTTTGATGTTGACCTGATTAAATTACCACTAGGCGAGGTGCTTGAAGCATGCCGATGAAAGATCCTCCACATGTGGGCGGCCTGATCCGCCGCGAAGTGATCGAACCGCTTGGGCTGACGGTAACGGCAGCCGCCAGGGCTCTGAACGTCGGCCGGCAGGCGCTTTCCGCCCTGCTCAACGAAAAGGCGGCCCTTACCAGCGACATGGCCTTGCGCATTGAAAAGGCATTCGGACCGAAGATGGAGCATCTCATGCGAATGCAGCTCGCCTATGACATGGCCCAGGCTCGCAAAGAAGAAAAGTCAATCTCCGTGAAACGCTACATCGCCGAGGCGTGACCCCCAAGCTTAGCCGCCCGGTCTCCAGCGTTCTGACGGATTGCACGTCATCCTTCGCTTCCCTCAGGATGACCTGTTTCGCTCAGGATGAACGGTATTCGAATTCTTCACGCCTTCTGAGCCTTTTCGCAAGGCACGGCGGCAGAGTCCACACATAGCCTTTCTCGCTAGCCCAGGTTAACACTATCCGCAGAATCGGTGGTTTGACAACGCCCCCGCCCGGCCCCAGAATAGACGTTAAACGTGTGGGCGCTCGTGAGGTTTTCGCCATTAAACCGAAGGGTCCAAGGCTCCAATGAGCAAACGAATCCATCCCCAGGAAGTGATGAAGGCGCTCGGCGCCGTCCGCGATCCGGCCGGACGCGGCATCGTGGCGCTCGGGTGCGTGAAAGGTGTCGAGGTCGGCGAAGGACGCATCTCGGTCGCCCTCGAACTGCCGCCTCCGATTTCCGTCACCACGCCGGCCGGCCAGCAACTGCTGCGCGCGGTACATCAGGCCGTTGAAGCGCTGGATGCCGGCGAGGTCGAGATCCATGTGGCGCGGCCGGCGGCGGAGGCTGCTGGAGCTTCGGGACCTGCCCACCCGCCCGGTGCAGGACACGGACGTGCGCCGGCCGAGGCTGCGGCTGCCGCTCCCAAGCTGGCACCAGGCGTCAAAACCACGATCGCCGTCGCCAGTGGCAAGGGAGGCGTGGGGAAATCGACGGTGGCCGCGAATCTCGCCGTCGCGCTCGCCTCCGCGGGACGCAGCGTTGGCCTGATGGATACCGACGTTTACGGGCCGAGCGTCCCCATGCTGGTCGGCGCGCGTCGTGACCCGGAGGTGATTCAGGGCAAGCTCGAGCCGCCCACCGAGCACGGCGTCAAAATCATCTCCATGGGCTACTTTCTGCCCAAAGACGAGGCCGTGATCTGGCGCGGTCCCATGCTGCACAAGACGGTGCAGCAATTCCTCGGCGACGTGCGCTGGGGCAATCTCGACTATCTCGTGATCGATCTTCCACCCGGCACCGGCGACATCCAACTCAGCCTGTGCCAGACGGCGTCGCTGACGGGCGCCGTGATTGTTTCGACTCCGCAGGACCTGGCGCTCACGGTCGCGTCCAAGGCCATCGCCATGTTTCAAAAGCTGAACGTGCCGATCCTGGGCATTGTCGAGAACATGAGCTATTACGTCTGCAGCCATTGCGGGCATCGCGAGGAGATCTTCGGACACGGCGGCGCCAGGCTGGCTGCCGAGCGTATGGGATTTGCCTTTCTCGGCGAAATTCCCCTCGACCTGCGCATCCGGACGGAGAGCGACCGCGGCCAGCCGGTGGCGCTGGACGGCTTGACGCCACAAGGCAAAGCGTTCCGCGATGCGGCCGTTGCGCTCGAAGCCGAGGTAGCCAAGATGCAGGTCGCCGAAGAGATCGTCATTGAATGATTGGGCCATTGAAGGATTGAGCGATCGGGTGATTGAGCGATTATGCAGCCAGAATAGGCCTAGCCCGACAGGTCCTAGTCTAGCCACTAGCCACTGACCGCTAGCCACTTTCGAAAATGGCGCTTATTCCGAAAAAGGTAACGCTCGCGGCGGAGAACAAATCCCTCGCCATCGACTGGTCGGACGGGCACCGCAGCCTCTATCCCTACGATTACCTTCGCGAGAAGTGTCCCTGCGCCACCTGCACGGATGCGCACGGCACCGGCTCGCGTCCGACAGCGCGGACAGTGGCGTCATCGAGCGCACTGCCGATGTATCAAGAACCGGTCAAGCCGGTGAAAGCTGAAGCCGTCGGGCGATATGCCCTGAGTATCACCTGGAGCGATGGCCATTCGATGGGGATTTATAGCTTCGACTATCTGCGGGAATTGTGTCCGTGCGGAGAGCACGGGAGTAGGGAGTAGGGAGTTGCGAATGGCGAATAGCGAGTAGCGAATAGGCAGTCGGGAGTTGGGGTTAGGCAGTAGGGATTGGCAAGGTGAGATTCAGGGTCGCCCGGCTGCCGACTGCTAACTGCCGACTGCCTACTGCTTACTGTCGACTGTCGACTGTTAACTCGACTGAACCGTTGACTGCCGCCTGGACCATCTTCGTGAAGGACCTGCGCGTGGAGTGGCGCAGCCGCGAGTCGCTGAGCGCGATGTGCGTTTTCGGCATCCTGGTGGTGTTTCTTTTCAATTTCTCGTTCAATACCGGCCGCGAGGAATCGCTGCGGATGCTGCCGGGGCTGCTCTGGATCGCATTTGCGTTCGCCGGCGTCCTCGGATTCAACCGGTCCTTCGCCGCCGAACGCGAGAACGGATGCATTGAGGCGCTGGCGCTGGCCCCGGTCGATCCCGCTGCCATCTTCGCGGGCAAGCTGCTGGCGAATCTCGTCTTTCTGGGAATCGCGGAGGCCGTGATGGTGTTCGCCGCCGCGCTCTGGTATAACTTCTCCTTCGTTGCGGCACTGGGATCGTTCTCGGCCATCGCGCTGCTGGGGACGCTCGGCTACGCGGCGCTGGGCACCATTTTTGGCGCCATCGCCGCCAACACGCGGATGCGCGAGGTGATGTTACCCGTGCTGCAGTTCCCTGTGGCATTCTGGATTCTGGTGCTGTCGAGCGACGCCAGCGCCGACGCGTTGCGCGGCGCTCCGGCAGTTACCGTTCGAGGCGGGATCGAACGTGTTGGCGCGGTGAGTTTGGTGTTCACGGTCGCGTCGTTTCTACTGTTTGAATACGTTTTGGAAGAGTGAGCCGGTAAGTCAGTTTGTCAGTTTTTCAGTTATCGCTCTATCGATGATCTGACTGGCGTACTGATGCACTGAGACACTGATGCAACGACAAACTGAAGAACTGACGAGCTGAAAAACTGAAGAACTGCCAAACCCCATGCGCTCGAAATTCCCAATGAGCCTCCACCTCGCCATCTCCCTCGCCTGGATGGTGATCGCGCTTTACCTGATCTTCCTCTATGCGCCCGAGGAAATGACCATGGGCGAGGTGCAGCGCATCTTCTACATCCATTTTTCACTGGCGATGACGGCGCTGTTTGGATATTTCTTCGTCTTTATTGGGAGCATCGGCTACCTCTGGAGGCGTTCGCGAGCGGCTGATGATTTCGCGGTGGCGACGGCCGAAGTCGGATTCGTCTACTGCTGCGGCGTGCTGGTGACGGGACCGCTCTGGGCGAAGCCGGTTTGGGGCATCTGGTGGACCTGGGACGCGCGGCTCACGTCAACGTTCATCCTCTGGCTGCTCTATATCGCTTATTTGATGCTGCGGGCTTACGTCACCAGTCCCGGACGGATCGAGTCGCTGGCGGCCGTCGTCGGAACGCTGGGGTTCATCACCTCGATCGTGGATTACATGGCGATCCGCTGGTGGCGCACGCAGCATCCGCAGCCGGTGATCGGCGGGGGAGAAGGGTCGGGCCTCGAACCGAGCATGTGGTTGACGACGTTCGTGACCTGGGGCGCATTTCTGTGCCTCTATTTTTATCTCGTGCGGCTGCGGACCGGCATCGCGCGCGGACGCCGCGCCGTCAGCCTCGCCCGGCAGCAGCTGGCTGCCTGACGCGCCACAACAAGGAGCATCGTGGTCAACAAGTACCTGTTCGCGGCATACGCGGCGGTTTGGATCATCTTCATGATCTACGCCTGGAGCCTGGCGCGCCGGCAGTCGCGGCTGATGAAGGAGATGGAGGAGCTGAACGCGCGGCGCGAGTCCCGCGAACACGTTAGGGATTAACCGGGCGCGGCTCTCCACTCACTC
>JASHQD010000492.1 GCA_030037755.1 Terriglobia bacterium | reverse complement strand
ATCCGAAGAGCCCGGACTGACGCAGGAACGCCACCCGGTCCTCCTGTTCCTCGGGGGTGCGGCGGCGCCGCCTGCCCGGACGCGATACGCCGCGGCAGTGATCCCAGTCTTTTGGCTGCTTCACCCGCGGCTCGGGCCGCGCGGCCGTGTCCCTCACTCTGCCCGGATCCACGAATGGATTCCCGAGCGCTGCGGCGACCGAACCAGCCGTAGCTGCATTCACGGCGGGACTCGGCCGCACGTGCAGATTCATGGGCGGCAACCCGCGTTCCTTGAGGACGCGCGCGGCCAGCGCTTCGAAGCGGCGATTGAGCCGGCGCAGTTTGACTTCAAAACGCTGGGAAGCAAGAAAGAGCACCTTGTGCAGGTCCTCGGCCAGCCACACGAGGCGCTGGGCCGTAATCGTCTGGCCGCGCTCCCGCTCCTCGGCAAACCGGCGAAAGAGGCGCATCACCGAGCGCCGCTCCCACTCCGCGTGCGCGCGCGAGGCGCGGAAACGCCGCCAAGAGACCTCGGCTAGGGCGGTAGACAGAGTCACGAGGAGTCCGGAGTTGCTCAGTTCGAAGTTATTCGGTTCGAGGTTACTCGGTTCGGAGTTCGAAGTTCGGAGTTCGGAGTTCCTCGCAGTGTCGCCGCCCTCGGGTTCCGGGCAAGCTGCAGGGCATCGGGCGTTCCGGATGACAGAAGTAGCGATGCGATCTTCCGATTCTGGAACTTCGAACTTCGAACTGAGCAACTCCGAACTGTCTGGCAACTCCGAACTCCGAACCCCGAACTCCGAACTCACCAATTGGCAATCGGCAATCGAAAATCGGCAATTCGTGAACGCTCTGACGACGCTCTGAACGTGCCTCGCGTACTCGGAGATCGTCTCGCCGGCGGCCGCCAGGCTGCGCACGAGGCTGATGGCGCTGATGCCTTCGCGGAAATGGGAGGCGTAGCGCGCGGAGGACTCGGTCAGGTGCCAGAACGCGCATTTGACCAGGGCGTCGTAGACTTTTTGAACTTTCTCGGCCGGCAGCATGTAGCCCTGCTTCAGCATGTGCAGCCAGACCAGCGCGCCCTTGAGGCCATTGCGCCGGCAGGCGGCCCGCTGTGTCTCGGTCAGGGGACGGCGGTGGATTGCCGATTGACGATTGTCGATTGCCGATTCTCCGTTTTCTGCAGTTGACAGTCGACAGTTGACAGTCAACAGTCGGCATCGGTGGTAGTCGGTCAATCTCGAGACTGGTAACTGCCCACTGAACCCCACCGGCAATTACCAACCGACGACCAGGCAACAGACTGTCAACTATCGACTTCGACCGTCGACCCGATTGTGAACCTGTCGTTTGGGACGGTGGGCGAAATCAAGAAAAGCGAGAAAATTTATTCCGTCCTGTATTTTCATATGGTTATCCTGTGGAAATACTTTGCCTCTTGACGGGGAGAGAGTCTTTTGGGCCAGAAACTGCCCGCCGGGAGGGCAGAAAGCGTGGATTACGCCTATTCTTTTCAGCTAGTTACAAGGGAATTGACGCGACCCAGCGTTGCCCGAAGGGCAACCACCGTGAGTAGCCGCAAGCGTCAGCCTGCGGAAAAGAGGATGTGGAAGGAAATTCGGCCCCGCCCGGGCCGCATCAGATTCAGGATTGCGGATTCAGGATTGCTGATCCAGTCCTTCAATCGTGAGTCGAAACGGAATCGAAAATCGGCAATCGCAAATCGGCAATCATTGGATTCGTCCCCAGATAAACGTCGTGTCCTGGGCGCTGGCGGCGATGTGCTGCCCGTCCGGCGAAAATGCGACGGTTAACAGAGGCTCGTGGCTCTCCTCGAGCGTCTGCAGCAAACGGCCGTCGGCGGCCGACCAGATCCGCAGCGTTCTGTCCTCGCCCGCCGAGGCTATCAATCTGCCGTCGGGGGAAAAGTCGGCCCAGTGGACCGGCCCGTTGTGACCGGTGAGCGTCTGGAGCGGCTTCCAATCGGGAACTGAGAAAATGCGCACCTTGCCGTCTTCGCAAGCGGTCACGACGCGCTGTCCGTCGCGCGAGAAGGCGATGCTCAAGACGCTGGCGTTGTGGCCGGTCAGCACGTCGGCGAATTTTTTGGTGTTGAGGTCGACCACGATGGGATTGGGCGAGGCGTTGGCTTCCAGGTGGCCGAGCAGCAGCCAGCGGCCGTCGGCCGAGAAGGCGAAAGTGCCGGGCTTGTGGGCCAGTTCCGGGACCGCGATTTCGGCGCCGCCGCCGCGCTTGGGATTCCAAAGCGTGAAATCGCTGTCCTTGTACATGCCCAGGAATCCGATGTGCGGCAGGTATAAGATCGGCGCAAAGCCTCCGTCGGCGCCCACGGCATCGACCTTGCCCGTCAGATTATCCTGGCCGGTGCTCCACTTGAATGCGAGCAGCGGCGTGCGGCGCGCGAAGTCGGCGCCCTTTTGTTTCATCCCGCCCCGCGCCAGAAGGAGAAGGGTATCGGAATCGAGAAAATTCGCGGACTCGATCTCGAGGTCGATAATGGGCGGCACCCCGGGCCGCAGGATTTTGCCGACTTTCGCGTCGTGCAGGTCCATCAGCACGATCTTGGCGGGATCGACGACAATAGCCAGATCGCGGGAGTCGGGCGAGAAGGCCGCGGCGGGCGAATAGCGGACGGAGAGGTGACCTTCGATGCGCCCTTGAGCGCCGAATTCAGGGAGGGAAGGGGCGCCCTCGACCGTTTCGGCCTGGCTGAGGGCCATGGCGCTCGAAAGCAGGATGCTGGCGGCCGCGAGCGCGGCGTGCAGGACGACGCTTCGGACGATCTCGAGTTCCCGTTTCACACGATCTCTCCGCCGGCGATGCGTTCGACCAGATGGCGATCGGCTTCCAGAAAATTGTAACTCGCGAGCGTCGCGCGCGGCGCCCAGAGAATCGACTCAAAGACCCAGTTCTTCAACTCGCCCTCGAACGAATCGACGCGGAAGAAGGTCACTTCCACGTAGCGATCGGGGTAGCGGTGGCGCAGCCGAAACACCTCCGGTCCCACGCGGGCGTCGATTCCCAATTCCTCCTTCAATTCGCGGCGCAGCGCCTGCTCTGGAGTCTCCCCATCCACAAGCTTGCCGCCCGGGAACTCCCACTGCAGACCGTAACGGTCCGTGTGGTGCCGCTGGCAGATGAGGATGTCGCCGCCGCGGACCAGGATGCCTGCCGCCACCGGGGTCGGATCGCTCTTGCCGCGCGTCGATCTCACGAGCCCGCCTCGCGCGGTCGGGGCTCATCCGCACCGGCCACAAACGTGAAGGCGTACGCTTCGAGGCCGGGCTTGCGCGTCCAGAGCTCGAGTTCGTGCGTGCCGGGCTCGCGATTGCGCACCAGGCGGTACATCCGGGGCTCGGTGACGTCGATCACCGTTTCGGAACCGATTTCGATGACGTCCGAGCCGCGATTTTCCGGCGGGAGCGGGCGCGAGTCCTGGCGGACCACCAGCGTGGCGCGGCCCTCCACGGGGAGGTCGGCCGGATCGGGAGGCGCCAGCACCAGATTCACTTCGGCGGCGGTGTAGGCGACGCGCAGGCGCGATTCGCGCCCGAGCAGCGGGCAGGCGACGATCTGTTCGCGCCCGGCGAACCAGGGGCCTTCGAAGTAGGCTACATCCGCGATTCGCCGCGCGGCCGGGGCGTAATCGGCGACCCGATTTTCCACGTAGCCGGACTCATTGCCGAGGCGGCCGCGGCCGTAGCCCAGGTAAAGCTCGGGGGTCAGGCGCAGGCACGGGGATCCGTGGGATCCGGGAAGGCATCGCGCGCCCGGGTCGTCTGCTGGCTGGGTGCGATCTTCTGCTGCCTGGGTGCGCTCTTCTATTGTCGGGCTGGGGTTTGACGAGGCTGTCATGTCGTTCGCAGTGAGGCGGATGTACGGCATTCCGGATTCCGGACTGAAAATTCCAGATTCCAAATTCCGAATTCCGGACGCGCTCGCTCCCGATTCCTCCGCGTTAACGGCCGACGGCCGAGTTGCGGGCAAAGCACCCCCGCCGGCCTCGCGAAGCGCGCCCGCTCCGGCCTCGCGAAGAGCTCCGGCCTTGCGAAGAGCTCCGGCCTCGCGAAGCGCGCCCGCTCCGGCCTCGCGCAGCAGGCGTTGGATCGCCTCCTCCGTCCCGGCGTAGGCGCCTTCGCCGAGATGAATGTAGCGGATGTAGCCTAGTGCATCGATCAGATACTTGGCTGGCCAGCAGCGGTTGGCGAAAGCCTGCCAGGTGCGATAGTCGTTGTCGAGCACGACCGGGTACTCGATACGTTCGGCGCGCAGGGCGCGCTCAACGTTCGCGCGGTCGCGGGCGAAATGGAATTCCGGTGCGTGCACGCCGATGATGACCAGGCTGTGGTCTGCCGGCAAGACGCCCGTGCTCCCGGCCTTTGCGGGCAGCATGGGCGCGCTCCCGGGCAGCGCGTAGCGGCGGTGCCACTCGCGGAGGTACGGCAGCGTGCGCAGGCAGTTGACGCAGGTGTAGTCCCAGAAATCCACCAGCACCACGCGACCGCGGAGATCGGCAGGTCTGAGGGGCGGGGAATTGAGCCATTCGCCCTCGATGGCGGGGGCGTGGATTCGTTCTCGGGCGTCAAGCCACATGTTCGAGCGCCGCCGCCTCCTCGCCGATGCGCTGCCGGGCGAGCTCCACGTGCCGCAATTCCGTCTGCCACTGGCCCACGCAAAGGCGCAGCGTCAGGCGGCCGTCGAGCCGGGTGTGGGTCAGGTAAAGATCGCCGCTCGAGTTCAAGCGATCCATGATGCGCTGGTTGGCGGCGTCGCCCCGGTAATGCCGGAAGCAGACCAGATTGAGAGGCGCCGGTGCGGCCAGCTCGAATCGCGACTCGTCCCGGATCCACCTGGCGAAGCCCTGCGCCAGTTCCACGTGCCGGCGCACGTGGAATCGCAATCCTTCCACGCCGTAGTGGCGGATCACGAACCAGAGTTTGAGCGCCCGGAAGCGTCGGCCTAGAGGGATATGCCAATCCCTGTAGTCGATTACCGCGCCCGACTCCGTGGCCCGGTTGCGCAGGTATTCGGGCAGCACGCTGAGCGTATCGATCAGCGCCTTGCGATCGCGCACATAGAAGCAGTTGGAATCGAAATTGGTGAACATCCACTTGTGCGGATTGAAGGCGTAGCTGTCGGCGAGGTCCAGGCCGTCCTGGATGTGGCGGAATTCCGGACAGAGCGCGGCCGTGCCGGACATGGCGGCGTCCACATGCAGCCAGATGCCGTGCCGGCGGCAGATTTCGCCGATCGCGCGCACGGGATCGAGAGCGTTTGAGGACGTGGTGCCGACCGTGGCGCAGACAAAGCAGGGAAGGCGGCTGGCGGCAAGATCCTGGCGGATGGCGGCGTCCAGGGCGTCCGGACGCATGGCGAAATCGCGGTCCACTTCGACCAGGCGGAGATTCTCGCGGCCGATCCCGGCGATCTTGACCGCCTTCTCGATCGAGGAGTGGGCCTGGGAAGACGTGTAGGCTACCAGGTGTCCGTCGCAGCCGCGCTCATTGCTGGCGAGCTTGGTGGCGCGCTCGCGTCCGGCGAGCAGGGCGCAGAGCGAGGCGCTCGAGGCCGTGTCTTGAATCACGCCGCCGCCCGTGCTCGTCGATCGAAAGGCGTCCGGCAGCCCCAGCATGCCGACAAGCCAGTCGAGCACGTGGGTCTCGAGTTCCGTGCAGGCGGGGCTGGTCGCCCAGAGCATCCCTTGCACGCCCAGTCCGGCCGAGAGCAGTTCGCCGAGCATGGACGGAAACGAATTGTTGGAGGGGAAGTAGGCGTAGAAATTCGGCGATTGCCAGTGGGTGACGCCGGGCAGGATCAGCTTTTCCACGTCCTGAAGCATCGATTCGAACGATTCGCCGTGCTCGGGCGCGCTTGATGGGAGAGACCCGCGGATCTCGCCGGGCTTCGCGCGCGAGACGACCGGGAAGTTCTCGATGCGCTCGTAGTAATCCGCGATCCAGTCGACCACAGCCCTGCCGTGGCGGCGGAACTCGTCGGGAGTCATGTGGTAGCTGCGTTTGTCAGCCATGGTAGTCGCCGTTCTGATCTGCCTTCAGCGCTTTCAACCCAGCGCGGCTCGCCGCAACCAAATCGGCAAAAAGTGGCAAGTGGCAAGTGGCGAGCAAAAAACCTTCGCGGACTGCGAAGAAGTCCAGGATTTGTAGTACAGAGGATGCAGAGAACACAGAGAATCCGTAATGCCCATGAAGATGCTGCGGCAATTTCGAACTTCTCCTGTGCTGCCTAATCCAAAACTGCGCGCCCTCTCTGTTGCTCGTCACTCGCCACTCGTCACTTGCCACTT
>JASHQD010000491.1 GCA_030037755.1 Terriglobia bacterium | reverse complement strand
AGTCGGAACTTCGCCGGTACCGCTACCGCCACCGCCCACGCTGGTCGCAGTCGGAACTTCGCCGGTACCGCTACCGCCGCCGCCTTCAGCAGTCGCGTAAAGAGCGCCGCGACAGGCATAGGGTTTTCGGAGCGCGATGCGAGCCCGTCTGAACAGGCGAGCCGCCTTTGGAGTGCCTATGCCTGAATGGTTGCTGTCAGGCCTCCAATGGGGAGGCTACGCTCTCGAGCTCGCTTTGCTCATCATCTTGCTGAGCCGCGGGTACCTGCGTAATCTGCGCTCGCTTTGCATCTTCGTAGGCGCGCTTTTCGCTGTGGACGCCTGCCTTCGCCCGTTGAGCATTCATTTTTTTGGCGAGCGATCCCTACAGTATTACAATCTGTACTGGGTCACCGAACTGGTCCTGGTGATGGCCTCTTTTGCGCTGATCTGCGCCTTCTTCCAGCGTGCTTGCTTGAAACATCACGAACTGTGGAAGATGGTGAAACCGGCGCTCGCACTGGTTCTGGTCCTGGAGCTGTGCATATCGAGCTTGACGTTTCTGCAGCGGTATCACAACCACCTGTTGTTCACGCCATTCATGTACGACTTCAGCCAGGACCTTTACTTCACTTGTGTCGTCCTGAATACGGTTCTCTATTTGATGTTGCAGTGGTTTAAGGATCGCGACCAGATGCTGCACCTGCTGGTCTGCGGTTTGGGCATTCAATATGCCGGCCCCGCGGCGAATACTGCGCTGATACTGATCACGCACAATGCGGACGCCCGGCAGTTCTTCGCATATCTGTCGCCGGTCTGTGGCTGTGCCATGCTGGCGATTTGGGTTTATGCAGTGGCTCGTCGCGGCGGCCCCTATAAAGGCGGCCCACCAGCTGCGGTTCCGGCTTGATGCCCGGATTTCCGATTTACGAGGTCTACGATGCTCTCAATTGCGATCCTGGTAATCTCGACAGCATTGCTGTTGTTTTACCTGCAGGCAGTTTGCGAGAAGATTCTGCGCAAGCCTTTTGAGGATCCGCTGCCGGACCCGATCGTCGACGCCAATCGCCTCGAGTTTCCCTTCATTCGCCGGGCGTTGGAGGAGTACGACGCGCCGGTGGATTACGCGCGCTTCCGGGTTCAGTTGAAGTGCGACTACCTCGCGCTCATTTACCTGCTGCGGCATGCGGCGAACCAGGAACGCCGGCTGTCCGGCGACGAGCGCACTCTGGCGGTCTATTTCCGGGCGCTATCCGGAGCCCTTGCGATCTGGCATTTCCTCGGTTTGGGTGAGCGCAAGCTCCTGTTGAGAATGACCACCGTGCTCGAGTACTTCGCGAATGTCTTGGGCGAGCGTATCAAGCGCGTCCGTTTTGGCCATCTCACGGCATCAGAGTACTTGATGAGCCTGTAAGGTTCCGAGCGCATCCGGCCGGCAAACGAGCTACTCCTTCGCCAGAGTCAGACGGATGCCGGCCATGAAGTTCAAAGGCAACGCTGGGAATCCCAGCACTTCTTCGTAGTGGCGATCCAGCAAGTTATAAACCTGCGCATATAACTCCAAGCCTCGGTACGCCCGGTAAGAAAATCCTCCGTCCAGCCGCACATAACCTTTGTTCTCAAACAGGCAGGGCAAGCCCAGTTCACAGGCGTAGGTGCCGTCGTTCGGCTCGAGATCCAGAACCTGTCCCCGCCAGTATCCGCTCTGGGCGATTGTGAGCCGCCGGTGGTTCCAGCTCGCAGTGTAGTAGCCAGAATTCCGCGGACGCCGGATCAACGGCTGGCCCACCTGAAACGGCGCCAGTGCCTGGTTGGATCCGTCCAGGGCGAGGATCTCTGTAGGCATGAATGTGTAGCCGGTTTCCAAACGCAGCGCGGACACGGGTTGAAAGCGTGCAGAAAACTCCAGTCCCTGGGCACGCGCATTACCCAGATTGGCGGTTGTGAAGGTGCTCAGGTTGCTCAGCGAGCCTCCGAGCACCTCGATTTCGTCCTTGTAGCGGTTGTAGAAGTAGGTGGCGCTCAGCACGACGCGATCGCGCGCCAGATGCTGGTCGACTCCTGCGTCGAAACTCAAGCTGCGCTCCGGCTTCAGCTGCGGATTGTTGGTGAACGCCAACTCGAATCCATCCGGCTCCCGGATGCCGGTGCCGAAGCTCGCGTGCAAGCGCGTAATTCCAAAACCCGTACCCGACGCGGCCTCGTGCGCCATCCAGGCGAGAGCGATGTGAGGGTCTACCTGGACAAGAGCATTGGCGGGAATGGCGGGACGCCCATCCAGTTCGTTTGCGGGCAGGGCTGACGTGCGGATGTCATCGGCGCGCACGCCGGCGGTCACTGACAAGCGCCTGGCCGGCGCCCAGCGGTTCTCGACGAAGTAGGCCAGGGTTGTGCGGGGCAGAATGAACGGGTTGTTGGCGGCATCCGCGATATAGGTGTCCTCGATCTGCTCCCGATCGTACTCAAATCCCGCTGCCAGAAAATCGGTGTTCGAGACCAGGATCTCGCTGCGGGTATTCAAGACGCCTCGAAGGCTGTTGGAATACGAATCTCCGTACGGGGAGCGGAAGTAGTAATCGTTGGTTGAGGCGTCGAGGGTCGTCACCTGGCGGAATCGGGGCGAGAACTGCTCCGTGTAGCTGAACGCGTATCCAAACAGGTTCTGCTTGTCTCGCGAATAGAGGTCGAAACCCGTGAACAGGTCATCCGGATCGGAACCGTAAGCTCCCGGCGCGCCGGCGTTATTGGCGTTGCCGAAGAAGTGAAAAGTGAACTGCCTGCGTCCACCCGATGGGTAGCTCAAGCTCACGATAGAACTCTGGTCCTGGTAGGAGCTGTTGGGTACCGGACCGCCGGAATCGAGGCGGCTGGCATCCACGGCCCAGCTGAGGCCGTGCGTGAGGCCGCTCGCGCCCATTCCGATCCTCCAGGTGGCGAAGCTGCCAGCCTCCTCGATGAGCGAGAACTGCGGCGGACCGTCACCCGACCGTGTGACGATATCGACGACGCTCGATACCGCGTTGGTGCCGTACAGCGCGCTCTCCGGGCTGCGCGTGACCTCCACCTGTTCAACTCCGTCGGTGGTGAGCGGCGCGAAGTCGAAGTCTCCACCGAATTCGTTGACCGGAATGCCGTCGATCTGGACGAGATTAAAGTCGGATTCGCCGCCGCGCACAAACAGGCTGGTGACGCCGCCGCGCGGGCCGCTCTCCGCCACGCTTACACCCGGAACCGCCCGCAACGCGTCGAAGATTGTCTGATCGCCGCGATCCTCCATCTCCGGCGCGCTCAGCACACTGACGGACGAACCCACTTGCGGGGTAACCGCCCCTCCGAGTGAGGCCGAAACCACCACGTGGTCGGCGACCGCGCTCAGCTTGAGATGGAGATCGAGCGCCTGATCGCGACCGGCCTCGACCGCGACGTCAAGATCGGTGTCGGAGAATCCCCGGGCCTGCGCGGTCAGCTTGTAGACGCCGCGATCGAGCCCGTCGAAACGGTAAGTCGCCTCGGCTCCGGTTGTGCGCGCGGCGACATCGCCCAGCGGTGAGAGTAAAGTGACGCGCGCGCCGGCCACCGCATGTCCCTGGGGATCGAGGACCGTGCCGTAAATCGACGACGCATAGGCTGGCCGGGCCGATATCGAGAGAATCGCGAGAAAGGCGAGTAAAGCGCCCGCGAGATGGGCGCGCTTGAGATCAAGTTCGATTATTGGCTTTGTCGCCGGATTCTGCGCTCCGGCAGGATAGTTTGATCCGTCCCGGTTTGACTCCTTGCGGACCCCGATGGGGGCGAATTTCCGAAAATCTCCAACGGCCGACGGCCGACGGTCGACTGTTGATTTGGGACCTCTTTGGTTCCGGCTATGCCGGGTCAGGAATACCACGATGACTCTTCTCCTTCTCCCGCTTTTCCCGGCGGGACGTGGTGCGGCGGAGAGAGTCAGTCAAGGCAATAAAAAAGCCTCCGAAGAAATCCCGGAGGCCGCTAGATTCCTGGGACTCTTTCCGCCGAAGAGTGAGGTTCGATCGCTCCGGGCAGGCTTCCTGGCTCTCGGGTCATCGCCGACATCCTTCGCCTTCCCATGCCGGTTGGGCACAGTGGCTGGCCTCGACGCTCGACAAGCTCGGGCGTCGAGGATCCTTGAAGGAAGCGGCTCACCGATCACAGTGGCGGGACCGCGGCCGATTTGCACGGCCTTTCCTTTTTCTCCCGGCATCGCCGGGAGCACCTCGGAACGGAGAATGTCAAAGATCGTTTGAAGCCGACTTCGAGAAGTTAACGCTTCATGATGCGCCTGTCAAGCGCTCGTCACGATGGCGAGGCGCCGAGCGTGGCTGCGATGGCGCACCGGGCGACGCGACCCTCGTCCGGAAAACCATGTCCGTCGCTTCCTGACGGTGCGCCTTGCACCATCCCAGGTACAGACGGCCATAGCTGGCGGTGATGTACTCCCGCGGCGCGTAGCCGAGTCCGCGCGCCACTTCGTCAATCCAGCGCTTCGGCCCTTCGACCTCCAGATAAACGCCGATCGGAGTTTCGTCGAAAGCCACTTCGGCATGCGGCGGATCGCTGCTGCGCCGGTACCGCGTGCGATACTTTTCGTATCGAAAGGCAACGGTCATTCCGAGATAGCCCAGAATGCCCGTCACCGCCGCAGCGTCTCCCAGGCGGGCCTCGATCTCGACGCGCTCCTTAAAGCGTCCGGAACCGATCCGTGGTCCCTTGAACGTCAAGAGAGTACGACGAGGTTCGGACCGCAGCCGCAGGAGGCTGCCTTTCTTTCTCAACTGCCGATCGGCGAAATCAAAAAGTTCGTTGCGCTCGAAATAGCGCTTTGAGACGCGGCGGAATCCCAAATCGACCAACCGGCGGCGCAGCGCCCGGGGATCGTGAACGGGCAGTTTGATCTCGATTTCCCGGCGCATGCTCGCAGCCGCAGGGCTGCCCCCCTAACCCGGCAGCAGCCGGAATTCAAAGGCTACAAGTTGACAGTCGACAGTTAACAGTCGACAGTCAACAGCTGGAGGCCTTTCGAGCGGTATGAAGAGGGCCCAAACCGAAATGGCCAAGCCATCGTGCCCAAAAGGGGCGGAACTCGTACGGCGACGGATTCCGGAATTTCCTGGCAGGATATTTTGGACCATTTCAGTTTGGCGCCTTATTCATGCGGCTCGGACCGAGTTAGCGAAGGTCTCCAGCCTTTTGCTGTCAACTGTTGACGGTCGACTCTCACTCTCGGGACGCTAATACTGCCGGTCGATGATGAAGTCCGCCAGCGCCCGCAAGGCGTCCTTATATGGAGAGTCGGGGAAGCCCTCCAGGTCACGGCTCGCGCGCGCGGCGTACTCGCGTGCCCGCGCCCGCGCGGATTCAAGCGCGCCGTACCGGATGGCGAGATCCTGTATCTCGGCGAGCGCCACTTGCCTGAACCCGCCATCTTTGATCACCTGGGCTACCTTGGCGCGTTCTTCCGGAGTACAACGAGCCAGCACATCGATCAAAGGCAGCGTCACCTTGCCCTCGCGCAGGTCGTTGCCCACCGGTTTCCCCAGCCGCGCTTCCGACGCGGTGAAGTCCAGCACGTCATCGATCAGTTGAAACGCGAGCCCGAGATCGGTGCCGCAGGATGCCAGGCGCGCCTCCGCCTCCTCGCCGCTGCGGCCGAGAATCGCACCCAGGCGCAGGCAGGCCGAGAACAGCGCGGCCGTCTTGCGATAGATGAGATCGAAATAGTCCTCCGCGCTCACGTCCAGACGCTTCAGGAGCGTGAACTGGATCATCTCACCTTCCACCATGAGCTGTGTAAGACCAATCAGCAGGTCGAGAATGGCAAAGTTGCGCTCGGCCACGGCGACATTGAAAGCTTGCATGTACAGCCAGTCGCCCGCGAGCACGCTCCGGTGATTTCCCCAGCGCGAATTTGTGGAGGGCTGGCCGCGCCGCGTCTCCGCTTCGTCGATGATGTCGTCGTGGACCAGGGTGGCGGTGTGGATCATCTCCATGACCGCGCCCAGGCGAATGGCGGACGGCCCCTGGTAACCGCAGAGCCGCGTCGCGAGCAGCACCAGCATGGGACGCAATCGTTTTCCGCCGCCGTTCTGCAAATACTGGCCGATCTCCGTGATGGGCTGGACGCCGGCCGACGTCTGCCGGGCAAACTCCTCCTCCACCCGGGCCAGGTCTTCGCGGACGAGGTCGAAGATTTCCTTGATCGTGATGTTGCCGGCCGACGCCATGCTGTAGCGGCGGTGCCCCCACCGCCGATGTTTGCAGTCTGCAGGCTCATGTTCCCACACAAAATGGCAGCACAGCAAGCAGCGCCGGAACACCGTGCCACACCTGGCCATCCGGCTTCGGTCCATCAAAGCAGGTCAGCGCTGCGATTCGCAAATCGCCGTGCCAGAAGTCTGGGGCAGACAGTGAGGGTTGGTCCCGCTTAGTGGACGAGTCTGACTCAAGCCTTACCTGATCACGATCGATATCAGTGCTGCCCGGCGGCATCGAGCGCTCTCGCCTTTTCGGTTGGCCCCGAGCCCGTCATATCTGCGGTGACCTGCATCACTGCAATTCTCAGCGGCGCGCGCTACATTGTTTCGGGGGAAAATTGCCGGGGCAGGACGGCGGCCTGTCGCCGGTTTCCGGGCGGGCCAAGCGCCTGGAGGTTTAGCATGTCCCCTCACGAACGTCTCAGTCCGCGTGCCACCGCTCGCGCGGCCGGCAACCTGGAAAAAATCAACACACTTAAAGCCGCGGTGGCGCACAGCCCGGAGTGGCTGTGCCACCTGCTGCCTAGGCCAGATGAATCGACCTATTTACTCGAAAAAGGAGAGTAAAATACAAAGAAAATGTCGCCAACGTCCGGAGGCGAAGCCGGAATGTAGCGCAGAATCATAGGGATGCGGTGAATTTTGAAAAGAGTGCGAAAATGAGCGAAAATACGGATAGGAACTGTGAAATCGTCTGCTCCCTTTCTCGTATTGATGTTAAATAAGTTCGTATCGCAACTGGCCCAGATTAATCGCCGACTTCGATGAAATGCGCAAAAAATGCGTGAAATTCAACATCCACGACCCGAGAATGCATGTCAATACAATGAACAAGATACGTAAAAATGGGAGATTGTCCGAAATCAGAAAACCCTTTAGAATCAACAAACCGGGGACTACATTGTAACAAAAAATGCGAAATTTATGTCATCAGTAAACAGGGTCGCTCAAGGGCTGTTGAATCAGTAAGCTGCGAACTTGGGTTCGAAAAAAAAGGCTCTCTCGG
>JASHQD010000490.1 GCA_030037755.1 Terriglobia bacterium | reverse complement strand
GGATATGCCGGCAGGAGCAGCATGAGGCCCCCAGCCACAGCGGTGCAAACGCTCAGAATCGTGAGCAGCGACCTGTAAGAGCCCGTGACGTCGAAAGCGCGGCCCAGGATTACGGGTCCCAATCCGCCGGCGATGGCGTAGAACGTCCAGGTGAACCCATAAAGCGTCGAAAAGGACCGCAAACCGAAGTACCGGGTGAGCAGGTACGGAGTAGTGTCCGCCTCGCCGCCCAAGCCCAATCCCATCAAAGCGGTGGCGACAAGGCCGCCCGCCACAGATGACGTTCCCGCGAGCAGCCAGATGCCGGCGGCTGAGCCGATGAGCATCACGAACGCGACCCGCGAGCCTGCGAATCGGTCGAGCAGCGGTCCGACCAGAAGGCGGCTCATCAGGCTGCTGGTGCCGAGAACGGAAGCGGCGAAGGCGGCACGCTCCGGGCTGATGCCCCGGTCTGTCAAGAGAGCGACAAGATGGGTGATCGCGCCGTTCAGGCTGAGGGAACTCAGGAACAACATCGCCACGATGACCCAGAAAGGAAAAGATTTCAGCCCTTGCTGCCATGAGGTGCCGGACTCAACGCGAGGACGTCCGCTCGGTGTCGGGTGGTCCGATTCGCGGACGTAGCGCCAGGTGAGCGGCAGGCCCAGGAGGAGGCTGAGGACGCCGAGCGCCAGATAGCCGGCCCGCCACCCCCAGGTTGAAATCAGCGCTTCCGCCAGGAGCGGCAAGACGATGGACCCCATGCCCGAGCCTGCCATCACCAGCGCCAGCGCGGTCCCGCGGCGGTCGGAGAACCAGCTCGACACCGCCCGCGAGTAGCCCATCTGGCTGGTAGCGTTGCCAACCAGCCCCAGCAGCACACACGTAGCGTAAAACTCCCAGAGGTGCGGCCGCAGAAACGCCAGGGAAACAATCCCGCACCCGAAGACCGCCATGCAAGGGAGGATGATCCGCCGGGGACCCAGACGATCGAGCCACCTGCCGAGCGTGGGCGAGCAGACTGCCACCGTGAGAGCGGCGAAGGCGAACCCGCTCGAAATCGCCTCCCGGCTCCAGCCGAATTGCGCTTCCAGGGGCTTGAGAAAAACGCTGAAGGTGAAAACGAAAAGCGAGCCGAAACCGCCCATCACGCCGAGGTTTGCGGCCAGAACAACCCGCCAGCCGTAGTAGTCGCGGTCGGACTCACGGCTCGCGACGGCGGCCCTACTTTCGGATGTAACCATGATGGGCGGTGCGGGCTCCGAACTCCCGATGGGCGGCTTCGGACATGGGGTGGACGCCGCAGGCGTCGATCCAACGGTTGTAGAAATTGAACAGGGCGCAGACGGTGATGGCATCGTAGATCGCGCCATCGCTCCAACCGGC
Source organism: Terriglobia bacterium (assembly GCA_030037755.1). Lineage (GTDB taxonomy): Bacteria > Acidobacteriota > Terriglobia > UBA7540 > UBA7540 > Gp13-AA77. The sequence goes on along the minus strand of JASHQD010000490.1, from coordinate 10,863 downwards.
GTTGTGCAGGATTGTCACGTCTTCCGTCGTGATTTCAGGCGAGCTGTGGTTGACCCTGGCAACAAACCGCAGAAGCGTCTTTTCGTTCTCCGTGATCCCGGACGTCTCGAGGTCCCCGAGGACGCTCGCGACCACTTCTGCGCCCAGCAACTCCGCCGCAACTGCGGCGTGATACTTCGCTCAGAACGGACAGTGATTTCCCGCTGAAGTGAAAGCGGCGATCAACTCCCGCAGGCCGGAACTGAGTTCAGATTGGCCGCGCATCACCTCCTGCGTGAATCGCGCCAGGTGTTCGGTGGCCGCGGGACGATAGGCGAACAGGTGCCAGATCTGAGGATACTCCTGCCCCGTCGCCTGGATGGCGCGGATGCCGTCCGCGTGCGGGCCGGGCTGTGGATTCGCTTCCACGTCCGGCAGGAAGATGGGTTTCATCAAAGTCCACAGTTGACAGTCAACAGTTGACAGACCACACCAGCGCGACAGACCGGGCTGGGTTGACCAGCTGCGGCGAGCTCAACCGGCAACCTACAACCGGCTACCGGCTACCGACAACTGGCAACCCGGCCAATCGGCAATCGTCAATCGAAAATCGGCAATCCCGCGAACCGACCACCGGCAACCGGGATTTATTCGGCCGCTTCGACCTTATCGATCACAATCGCCTTGGAGCCGCCCTTGGTGTACACCTTGCCGGTCACGCTGACCATCTTGCCCGCATAAGCCAGCAGCTTGTCGTTCTGCCCCGTAGCCGGTGTATCGCCGGAGATGGGCCAATAGATCGTCCCCGCTTCGGTCTGGATGACCAGATCGGAGCCAGCCTTGGCGCAGGCGACGGCGCAATCGGGGCTGATCGGCTTCTTCAGGTGCTTGGTGAACGTGCAGGCGGAGTCGATCACATAACCCTTGATGGTCTGGGGTCCCGTTGCACTGCTGCCGGCCTTGGCTTGTCCGGCGGCCGCTTCCTGAGCCTTCATCATCCGGACACCCGTGGTGCACAAAGCAACCACGGCGCAAATCGTGAACAATCGTGCCCACCACATTCTCAATCTCATTGATCTCCTCCTCGTCAGGATCGTCACCGTCCCCAAATTCGGCTAGAACAGGAGTTTCAGAGCGAACTGGATCTGCCGCGGCGGCAGCGCGCTCTGCACCTGCCCGAAGGTGGGCGAGTTCAAGTCGTCATTGGGCACGGCGAAGTTCACCCGGTTCAGGATATTGAACATTTCAGCGCGAAATTGCAACGAAGTGCTTTCGCGGAGCCGAAACTCCTTCATGAGCGCGAAATCCCACTGCGCCAGACCGGCACCCTGCACGATGTTGCGGCCCGCGTCGCCGAACGTACCCAGTTCGGTGACACGCTGGAATGCCGCAGTGTTGAACCATTCCGCCGCGGTTTTAGGACCGTCGTTGGGATTGCCCACCAGGTTCGGCCGGTCGCCCACGAATCCGGAGATCTCCGGCGACTGTCCCTGCAGCGAAGGATCGCTCGAGTCGTAGACGGTGAAGGGCGTGCCGGTGGACGCCGAGAAGATGCCGTTCAATTGCCAGTTGCCGAAGGCGTACTGGTACCAATTGCTCGCCTCACGCCAGAAAGGAAGCTGCCACTGGTAGCTGAAGACCAGCCGGTGGCGGGCGTCGAAGAGCGAACGCCCGTATTCCGCCTCCAGATCCCAGGGGTCCTGCGCCAGATCGTTCTCGCCGGCGACCAGTTGCGGCGAGGACCCGCTGATATTGAAGCTCGAGACGTCGTCGAGCGTCTTGGAGTACGTGTAGGAAGCAAGGAACGCCATGCCGTAGCCGAACCGCTTGCGCAGGCTGGTCTGCAGCGAATTGTAGTCGGAGTTGGCGATACCCGAAATCAGGCCGATCGAGCCATAGGTGCAATTGTTCGGGTTCGCGGGCGTGCAACCCGAATAGGGCCGGTAGAGATTGACGTTCTGCTGCTCGCCGCTGACGCACGAGGAATACTCGCTCGCGGGCAGGGTGGAGCAGAGCGTGGCCGGATCGCCTTCGATGAAGCGCGGCAGGTGCGTCCCCTTGGTGCCGACGTAGCCTACGTCGAGCAACCAGGCCTGGCCGAAGGATCGCTCCACGGTGAAGTTCCAGTCCTGCGCATAGGGCACTCGCAGATTGGGATCGAGCGTCAGCAAGGTGAGGGTTTGCGCCCCGTTGAAAACGGGCGCAAACGGGTTCGGCCCCGCGGGCAGAGGGCTGGCGAAGTCCGGAGGAAAGTTCTCCTGGATGGTCTTGAACCAGGGCGGAGCGCTTTCCGGCGTCTGCGTCGGTCCGCCTTCTCCGTTGTAATAGGGGTCGTAGAAGATACCGTAAGCGCCGCGAACCGCCCAGCGTCCGCTGCCGGTCGGATCCCACGCGAAGCCCACGCGCGGCGCAAAGGCCTTATATTCACGCGCAACCAGTCCCGGACCCACGCCCGGATCGCCGGGATAGAGCAGGCCCGCGGGCGCGCTCGGCTCGACCTTCGATTGCGCCCCCGGTTCAAACAGGGCCGTTTCGTTATGAATCTCACTGTAAGGCTGCGGCAGCTCCCAGCGCAGTCCGATGTTCACCGTCAGGCGCGAGGTAGGCTTGTAGCTGTCCTGAACATAGAGGTTCTCGTTGCTGGCGCGCAGCCCTCGCGGCAATTCGCCTCCGCCCTGGAGGAAAACCACCGGCTGCCCGATCAGAAAGTCCGCAAAGGCGTCGCCCACAATCGGCACCGGAGCAAAGACGAAGAAACCGTTCGAAGCGATGCCGAGCACATTGTTGATCTGGTCGCGCTGGAACGCGCCGCCGAACTTGAATTCATGCTTGCCGTGTACCCACGCCACGGAGTCCGTCACTGAAAACGTGTTCTGATAGCTGTCATCGGGTCCGGTGATCGGATTCCCCACCGAGGCATAGCCGCCGATTTCGACGAACGGCGGACCCGCCTGCTCCGCCAGCGTCGGGGAATACTGGAAGCCCAGCGACGAAAGTGACGTGTGATTGACGGCTTCTCCGAAGAGCAGTTTGTTACGCAGGAACGAGAATCGGGCCACATTCACAACCGTCGGCGAAAACGTGTGGGTTTCCTCGAGAGCTATGTTCTGAGCGCGGAAACTCTCGCCCACCGGGAATCCCGGGACGTTGGCTCCTGCGATCGAGAGGGGATCGAGTTGCGAGCCGTTGGTGAAAAGGTAGTGGATGGAAAGCGTATCGCGCGTCGAGATGTAATGGTCGACGCGCGTACCGAACTGGTCGCTGCTGTTTTGCAGCTCCTGCGTGGTGTCGTAGGCGTTGGGGCCGTAGTCGGGCGAGTTGGGGAGCGGATAAAACGAAAGCAGGTTCTGCGACACGGGATTGAGGTAGTAGCCCGGCAGCGTATTGAACGGAATCGGCGTCGGCACGGGCGTAAACACGTTGACGAGCTGCGTTCCCGTGGGACTGGTGCAGAAGCCTTGCGGGCTGTAACTCGAGCACAATGCGGAGAAATCGCCCCCGCGTTCGGCCTCCGTCGGGACGGTGGTCAGTTGCGTCTCGCCCTGCCGGTTGCGGAATCCCTCGTAATAGACGAAAAAGAAAGTCTTGTCACGCCGGATCGGACCGCCCAGCGTGCCGCCGAACTGGTTCTGCTTCAAGGGGTCGGTATCCACCGAGAAAAAGTTGCGCGCGTCCAGCACGTCGTTGCGGAAGAAGTCGTAAACGTCGCCGTGAAACTGGTTCGCTCCCGACCGCATGACGATGTTTGTGGTCGATCCCGAGTTGTGGCCAAACTCCGCGGACGCGGTGTTGGTCAGGATGCGGAATTCGGCGATGGCGTCCGGCGGCGGGCGCAGCACGAAGCCGGCATTCACGGTGTTGTAGTTCTCATCGCCGTCGACCAGGAATTCATTCGACTCCGGCCGCTGGCCGTTCACTGCGTACGACTGGCCCTCGCGCAGCGTGCCTCCGGCCTCCTGCAAGCCCTGCGTCAGCGGCGCCGCGCCTGGAAGCAGCAGGCCGAGTTGTGAGAAATTTCGACCGTTCAGCGGCAAGTCCAGGATTTCGCGCCCGTGCACCGTCTCGCCCAGATCGTTGGTGGTCTGCAATAACGTGGCGTCCGCCTGCACCTCGACCGTCTGCTGAACCGAGCCGATCGCCAGACGAACGGGGATCACGGCCACCTGGTTCACGCTGAGGCTGATGCCTTCCTGGGCGTATTTCATAAAGCCCGAGGCTGTGGCTTCCACGCGATAGTGACCGATGGGCAGCAGGAGCAGCAGGTAATTCCCCTGCGAGTCGGTCTGGGCGGTCCGCACGAACCCGGTCTCCGTCTGGGTCACTTCCACGCTGGCGTTGGCCACGGCGGCGCCACTCGGGTCGAGCACGGCGCCGCGAATGGTTCCGGTGTCCTGCTGCGCGCGCAGCACGCCCGCAGAAGCCGTTATCGAGAGAAAGATCACAAGAACGCGGCAGACGCCGACATTACGGTGGTGCATTCACTGACTCCTTTTACACAGTTTAGAGCCTATAGAGCTAAGCTCGAGATGGCTCGGCTCCGGCAGCGCACGTGTGGACGATGACAAGGGGAGGTGGCCCGGGCCGGAGGCTGAAGTGTCTTACCTCGGTCTCGACGAGCCGCCGGATCGAATCTTCGCGTTCCTGGCGCGCGGGCCATCCCCATTCAAACGCGAGACTCAACACCTGATGAGTTGCGAGAATATTTTGGTGCTGCCGGAAGGGTCAATAATGCGATTCGAGTAGGCTGGCGGCTAAATTGGACTAAGACATCACCATTTTTCTCTCAGCGGACCGCCCTCTTTTCCTGCATGAGTCGATCGGCAAGAAATATCTTGAGGAGCGACTGGTAGCGAACGTCGCGTTTGTTGGCAAGAACCTTCAGATCACGCGCACAACCGCCAACGTCGCGTCATCCGTCTGGCGCTCTTTGGAGAAGCCGTCCATGGAATTGAAGATCAAATTGACGAGATCTCGGGCGCTTTGAAGGCATTGCGCTCCGCGGGCCGCGGCTTTCAACAAGCCCTGAACTCCCCACTCCTGCCCTTCCTGATTTGTCGCTTCGATAAGTCCGTCGGTGAAAGCGATCACCAGATCGCCGGTTTCAAGCCTTACGGCACCCTCACCATATTCCGAATCGGCGAACAGTCCAACGGGCGCGCCCCCGGTTTCGAGGAAGTGTATCGGACCGTCCCGGCGAATGACGACGGGTGGATGATGTCCGGCATTGACGTAGCGCAGGATGCGAGTCGACCGGTCGAATACTCCGTAAAACAAGGTTGCATACCGGTCCTCGGACGACGAAGCGTACGCCTGGCGGTTCACAACCTTGAGCAGCGCGGCCAGATCGTCTCCGGTGAACAACGCCGCCGTCCGAAGCGACGACTGCACATTGGCGATCATGAGCGCCGCGGCCAGGCCTTTGCCCGAGGCATCGCCGACCGCGAGTGCGAGGCAATCGTCCCTGAGGGGAATGAAATTGTAGCAATCGCCGCCGAGCGCCCGAAGCTGACGGCAGCGGGCGCTATAGTCGAAGGAGCTGACCGCAGGGTGCGCCTGCATGAAGCCCCGCTGTACGTCGCAGGCCAATGTCCAGTCCTGACTCACGTCCACTACCATTTCCTCGGTCGTCATTTTATTGCCTCCACCCCTATGTCGGTTCTGGACGCCCGAAATTTGACACGGGCCGCTGATTTTCCGGTGAAAATATTTTTTCAGGCGATGTCGAGAACGGCGGGGCGGCTCCGACTCCGGGATGAAGGCGCGGATCCAGGCGCTGCCAGTGACCGAACATAGCGAGCGCCGGGTACGTGACGAAATCAGCCGACCAAAAGGAGCGAAGAACATGAAATACATTTTGCTGATGTCAGGCACGAGGGCAGGCGTTGAAGGGTATCACGCCTGGTCGAAGCAGGATATCGACGCGCACATGGCAATTCTTCACCGCATCAACCGGGACCTCACCGCGTCCGGCGAATTTGTCGCCACCCAGGGCCTGGCCCAACCGAGCGAAGCCAGGGTCGTATGTGGCGAGAAAAACGGCCTCCCCGTGACCGACGGCGTTTTCCCCGAGTCGAAGGAATTTCTCTTGGGCTACTGGATTGTTGACGTGGCCAGCCCCGAGCGCGCCTATGCCATCGCGGGACAGATTTCCGCGGCTGCAGGGCCCGACGGCAAGCCGACAAACATGCCCATCGAGGTGCGGCAGTTCGCAACCCATGAACTCCAGTCTTGATCGGCAGATGTCGAGAGCGCCGGTTTGGTTCCAGCCAGGATATTTTGAACCGCTTCGGTCAGGTCGTTTGTTCGTTTGGCTGGGAGGCGGTTCGAAAGTCTCCAGTCTTTAAATGTCGACTGTTGACTGTCGGCTTGTGACTTTGGTTCCCGCTACGCCGGGTAAGGAGAACACAAATGAAATACATTCTGATGATGAACACGATGAAAGCCGGCCACGCCGTGCCGGGCTGGCCCAGGAAAGACCTGCAGGCGCATATCGCCTTTATGCTCGGTCTGAACAAGGAGTTGCACGAACGTGGCGAACTGGTATCGGCGGAGGGGTTATCTTTTCCCGATCAGGCGAAGCTGGTGCGTGCAGGGGACGATGGCCGGCCGATCACCGATGGAGTCTTTCCGGAGTCCAAGGAATTCCTCGCCGGGTTCTGGATTATCGATGTCGACAGCCCCGAGCGGGCCTATGACATTGCCGCGCGAATCTCGGCCGCGCCGGGACCGGGGGGCGCACCGCTGAATATGCCGATTGAACTTCGACCGGTCATGAGCGCGCCGCCTCAGGAGATGGTTTAGCAGGAACTCAGATGACCAAGCCATGGGACCGAAGCTCCGAGCATCTGCTGCGTGAACTTGCGCCGCAGGTGCTCGGCGCCGTGGCTCGCCGCTTCCGCGACTTCTCCTCGGCGGAAGACGCCGTGCAGGAGGCGATGATCGCCGCTTTCACCCAGTGGCCGGAGGAGGGCGTTCCCGATAACCCTCGTGGCTGGCTGATTCAGGTGGCGAGCCGCCGCATGACGGACCACGTACGCAGCGAAATCGCGCGCCGCGAGAGGGAAACGGCCGTGGCCGCGGAAGCGGAACCGTTGGCACCCATCCTCGAGATCGAGGCCGACATGGATCCAGACGACACGCTGATTCTGTTGTTCATGTGCTGCCATCCCGCCCTCACCCGGTCCTCGGCCATCGCGTTGACATTGCGGGCGGTCGGCGGCTTGACGACGACCGAAATTGCCAACGCCTTTCTGGTTCCCGAGGCCACGATGGCGCAGAGGATCAGCCGCGCGAAGCAGACCATCAAGGCTTCGGGCGTACCATTCCGTCTGCCTTCTCCGGGCGAGCGACCGGAGCGGCTGCCCGCAGTTCTGCATGTGCTGTACCTGATCTTCAGCGAGGGCTATACCAGCAGCATCGGGCCGCATCTGCAACGGCTCGACCTGGCGCGCGAAGCCATCCGCCTGACGCGCGGCATGAAAGTCCTGCTCCCCGATGATCCCGAGGTCGCGGGACTTCTGGCGCTGATGCTTTTGACCGACGCGCGCCGCGCCGCCCGAACCGGCCCGGATGAAGAATTAATTCCCTTGGACAAACAGGATCGAACCCTGTGGGATCGCTCGGAGATCTCCGAGGGAGTCGGTCTTCTCACCGAGGCGCTGTCGAAAGCATCCGTCGGCTTGTACCAGCTTCAGGCGGCGATTGCCGCGGTTCACGACGAAGCGGCCAGAGTAGAGGACACCGACTGGCCGCAGATTCTGGCCTTGTATCAGTTGCTGAAACAAGTCGCCCCGAGTCCCATGGTCACTCTCAATCACGCCATCGCAGCCGCTATGGTGCACGGCCCGGCCGAAGGCCTCGAACTGCTCCGGACGCTCGACAGCGATCCGCGCATCGCCGGGCACTATCGCCTCGACGCCGTTCGCGCCCACTTATTTGAAAAAATGGGCGATCACGAAGCCGCCATCAAACACTACCGGATGGCCGCTGCGCGGACGGCGAGCATGCCTGAACGGAATTACCTCATGACGCAAGCGGCGCGCCTGGCCGGCGATTAGCTCGCGGGTTGTGGTCAGCCCGGCGATCCATTTGTGCCGGTTTCGCATTGCCGTAAGAGTCCGGTATCGGAAAGCGGCTAACCCGGCAGAGCCGGAACCAGAGAGGCTACACGTCGACAGTCGACAGTCAACAGTCGACAGTCAGCCGGTGGAGACTGCCGAACCGCATGAACAAAGGGCCAAACCGAAGTGGCCAAAATATCCTGCCAGAAAAGGGCAGAATCTTACGATAGAGGAACTAATGTGGAGCGTCGGATTTTGAAGGCTCCCACAATTCGATGGGATTACCCTCCGGGTCATGCAGACGAGTAAAGCGCCCCAGGCCGGGATAAGATTCCGGGTCTTTGACCTCAATGCCCGCGGTTCGCAGCTGGGCCACCATTTTGTCGATGTCATGCACACGAAAGTTCACCATCCAGAGCTTGTTAGGGTCACCGAAATATTTGGTCGTCTCGGGAAAGGGGCTGAAGACCGTCGGTCCGGCCTCTTGTTCCCAAACGGGTCCGCCCTCGCTCGTTGGCGTGAGCTCGATCCCCAGGTGTTGCTGGTACCAGATCCCCAATGCTTTGGGATCGTGAGCCCGGAAGAATAACCCTCCGATTCCGGCTACTTTTTCCATTTGCGTTCCTCCCGATTCATGTTGACCCGCTGAATTTGCAGACGGACCAGGACTCGCCGGTACTGCTGGGTTCTGTACCGCCAGGACGAATGCATTCCCGGCCGGAATGAATCTGGATCCGAGGACAGATGACAGGACTTGAAGTAATCGGCGCCTGGGAAGGCTCATCCCATCCTCCTCGCGAGACCCTATGCGAGTTCGCTCACGATACCCGCGGACACCCGCGCGGACGGAGCCCTGGAAGTATAGCGGAGTTCTCCGCGATTGTCCGCTACCCGGAAGTTCCGGTGATGGGCTAATGCGTGGCCCATGACCGAAGTTCGGATAGTCCTAATCTCGACGTAGGGGCGGCCCCTACGTCGCCTGCAGCAGGTAATTTTTACCTCTTTCGCTCCAAGCCATTGAAAACAGGCCCCAAATAAATTTTCTCACTTTTCTCACTTTCACCCACCGTCCCAAATTTCGGGAGGACAATTATTATGCCGGTTTTTGGGGCCGACGATTTTGTCGGTCATCGGCCAGATATGGCCGCGGAGTAGTCCCCTAGGCGAGCGAGGGATCATTGGAATGAACCGGGCGGGGCGAACGGCCGCGGCAGGCCATCGATCGCAAGATGCGGTTTACCCTCATGATGCTGAAAATGCCAGGCTTAGACCGTGATTCTCGAAAGCGTCCGAAATGCGCCAAAAACAACCCCCTCACGAAGCCGGAATGTAACGTTGAATGAATAAGATACAAGGCGAGCGGCCAATCATGCCAATGATTCGCAAAAATACGCTTCAACCTCATTCCACTGATAACGCTGGGCTTAGTCAGCGATCGGGTGGCTGGAAACGAGGGAAATGCATGAAAAAAACATCCACCACCCAAAGCTGGAATGTGATGTTGAATGAATAAGATAGGTCAAAAAGGGGGGCTAGACCCAAAGCTGGAATGTCCTTTAGATTCATCAAAAAGGGGGCTACAGGGAAATGCGCAAACACCTCGATTCTTGCACTTTTGCTGCGAAAAAGAAGCCATTTTGGTTGAAGTTCGACGTTCGAAGTCCCAGGCGTTTCGGAGTTCGAAGTTCGGAGCCGGGAGTTTACTGGAATCCGAGTCTGGACGTGTCGAGGCCAGGGTCCGCGGTCGCGCGGTCACAGAGGTCACGGACGTGCTGGGGCGTCCGTACTGCAAATCCTGAACCTCTTCGCGGCGTGCGAGGATTTTTGCTCGCCACTCGCCACTGGCCACTGGCCACTTTTGGCCGATTTGCTTCCGGCGCGCCGCGCTGGGTTGAGATCCTCCTCGCCATCGTGGTACTCGCCCTGACCTCCTGCGGCCCTCCCCGGGCAGAGCGTATCGTTGTAGGCTCGAAAAACTTCACCGAACAGGCGGTGCTGGGCGAGATCATGGCCCAGCACATCGCCGCCCGCACCGGGCTCACCGTCGAGCGCCGCTTTTACCTGGCCGGCACTTACATCTGCCAGCAGGCGATCCTCGCCGGGCGCATCGACGTCTACCCCGAGTACACCGGGACCGCGCTCACCGCGATCCTCAAGCTGCCGGCGTCAGGCGACGCCGCCAAGGTCTACGATCAGGTGCGCACCGCGTACGCCGAACGCTACGCGCTGACCGTCACGCCGCCGCTCGGGTTCAACAACACCTTCGCGCTCGTCATCCGCGGCGACGATGCGCGCAACGATCAGGTGAGCACGATCTCGCAGGCGGCGGCTTACGCGCCGCGATGGCGTCCGGGCTTCGGCTACGAATTCATGGAGCGTCCGGACGGCTACCAGGGTCTGGTGAAGACGTATGGGCTGAAGTTCGGCGACGAGCCGCGCATCATGGATCTCGGGTTACTTTACAAGGCGCTGATCAGCCATCAGGTGGACATCGTCGCGGGCAATTCGACCGACGGCTTGATTTCCGCGCTCGGCCTTGCAGTGCTCGAGGACGATCGTCACTACTTCCCGCCCTATCAGGCCGTGCCAATCCTGCGGGCGGACACTGCGCGGCGGCATCCCGAAGTGCTGAAAGCCCTCGACGAACTGGCGGGCAGGATGAGTGACGAAGACATGCGGCGCATGAACTACGCCGTGGACGGCCAGCATCGGGACGCGCGCGATGTCGCCGCCGAATTTCTGAAATTACACGGCCTTTGACGTGGGTGTGCTGTAGCGGCGGTGTCACCACCGCCGCCGAGAAGAGCTTTGCGATTTCAAGCTG
>JASHQD010000489.1 GCA_030037755.1 Terriglobia bacterium | reverse complement strand
AACGACGCCGAGGAGGGCTTGTGGGCATGAACCAGAATCGTGTGTTAGGCGCTGGAGACCGCTTGATTCGTCTTTTGTGTTTCGCCCTTGCATTCAGCCTGTCAACCGGCGTCCAAGCGTCGAAGGAGCCTTGCAACCAGTCCCTCATTGACCAACTACCTCCGGCTACGAGTTACTACATCTATCCGCGCGTTCCGGTTCAGCCTTTCTATCAATGGGAGAACAACTACGGCTATTGCGGCGAAGTGAGCACGATGGAAGCCGGGCTCGCCAACGGGCAATGGATGTCGCAGTACGACGCCCGGCTGGTCTGCGGCGCAGGCCTCGGCCAGTCCGGGCCGCCCATTACGACCAATGGCTGGTGTTCGTCCAACAAGAACATCTCCAACTACAATGCGCAGACGCTTTTCGAAGTTCCGAACACCGGCGTCAGCGGGACGACGGAAGCGTGGGGATCGATGCCGCAGTGCGCCGCGAATATGCGGTTGAACGCCACCTATTATCCCTACGAAGGCGTGGCCAGCCAGCAGCCCGCAGACCTTTGCACCGGCTCCGGGGCTTCGTCGGCCTGTCCCGGCTACCAACAATACATGTCGTGGGTGAAACAGCAGGTGATCCTCGGCAACACCGTGGCGGTGGCCGTGCTGATTCAGGATGTCACCTATGCCGGCGATCAGTACGATCACGAAGTGACCGTGGTCAAGATCGGCACCAATCATTCCCCGACAGATCCGACCTACTATCCCGATGATGTTTTGTACTTCGAAGACCACGGGGTCTACTGGTACAACGGCTCCATCGGGCAGGACTATACCGCCCCGGAACCTCCGCCGGGATCGGGGTCGAACACGACAGAGTGCACGCCTTACATCTTCGGCTACACTTTTGAGGAACTCGGCAAGACCGGCAGCCAGGCCGCCAAGTCGAAGGATGTTTACTCGATCGTTCTTCCGGCCAACACCACGATTCAGACCGAAACCGGTTACAACGGCAAGAACAACGGCAAAGGCTCGGAAGGCAACATCATCGGGCCGAACAATTTCGCGGTCTCGATCTCGGGACCGCTCGATACTTACAATGAGACCGTGCCGGTTACGCTGAGCGCGTCGCCCCAGCCCGGTTACATCGTGGGCCCGACCTACAGCGAGGGAGTCGAGAATCCTCAGGATCCACTGGCGGGCTACGGCTACGAATACCCGTTCATCGGGACGTCGATCCAGGAAGAGGGTCCCGGCAGTTGTACCAACACTCCGCCGAGCTCGTGGATGACGAACTTTGTGCTGCAGGCCACGGTGAGCGGTCTCACTCCCGGCGTAGCCTACAACCTGTACGAATACCAGTTCAACAGCCCCACCTCCACAGACACCATGGGTACGGGCTCGGCGGCGGGGCTGGCGGTCCCGGTGACCGCGTTCAACGCAAACTCGGCGGCAGGGTCGGCCACGGCAGCCAACACCGTCACCGCCTTTACCGCGTCGTCGTCCAATTATCTTGCTCCTCCGCTCACCACAACGTCCGACCAGATCGTGGTGTACCGGGCGGTCCCGGCTGCGCCCGGCCTCTACAGTCCCGCCAACCGCTCCAAATTGACCGGCACCTCGGTCACCTTCGCGTGGGACACCTCCACCCAGGGCGCGGCTGCCGGCGCGACGGCTTACTCCGTGGCGGTGGGTAGCACGCAGGGAGGCAGTCAATACTACAATTCCGGCACCCTCTCGAGTACCACTTTTTCCGAGACCGTCACCGGACTCCCGTCGAATGGCAGCACGGTCTGGACGCGCTGGTCGTATCTGGTGAACGGGCAGTGGGGATACACTGACTACTCATATACGGCGCAGTAACGGCCGTTTTCCAGGGTCGGTTGGCACCGGCATCCCGCCGTGATTCATCTTCTTGGAGTCGAGATCGGTCAGAGTCTATTTCAAATCCGCCCGCTCGGGCCTCCCAATCCAAACGCGCGCGAGGCTGGCCCCGGGCTACCGCCCGGGACCACACGAGGTAACTCGGCCGTCCATCTTTGGGACACATAATTTGCATCTAATTGCGGGTTACTAATCCTATATGGGGCCTGATCCCGAGGTGATCTGTGAAGAGAGGATTTTTTCTGGCTGCGGCGATCTTATTGTTCAGCGGAGCCACGCTGACGAGCGCATCAACCGAACGATGGATTCATGTGCGAGTGGAAAACGTGAAAGGTGCGAGCGGAGACGTGAGCCTCAACCTGCCGATTGAGCTGGCGTCGGCGGCTCTCGCTTCCCTGCCCGCCGATGAGGAACATCACGGCAAGTTTCATCTGCAGGCTTCGGTGAATGGGGCGGATGTGCGCGCCATGCTGGACGCGATTGGCGGCTCTCCCGACAACGTTTTCATCACCATGGAGAGGCACAACAAAGAAGTGAGCGTCGCCAAGCAGGGCCGGGATCTGCTGATCAAAATCGCTGACAAGCCGGCCGTCCCGCCTCATTTTGCCGAGACCGTTGTCATCAAAGTTCCGGTCTCGGTAGTTCGGGCGCTGGTGGCCAACAATGCAAGCCAACTCGACGTCGGAGCCGGCATTCGCGCCCTGGCCAGCGAAGGGGACCTGGACGTGACCATGAACAAAGAAAAGCAGACCGTGCGAATCTGGACCGACACGCGCACCGACTGACGAACGGGTGGGGTTGAAGAGTCGGTGTGAAGGCTCGAGCCTCGCGCTGTAGCGGCGGTGTCCTCACCGCCGGATCCCCTGATTTTCTTGTGCGGCGATGAGGACATCGCCGCTACAGCGCGGTTCCCGCCCTTCCGGAGCCCTAGAGCGATCGCAGGAAGTTTATGAGATCCTGCTGTGCCGTCCCATCCACACCCGTGACATTCTCCAGGTTGTTGAACGAACTGATCACGGCGTCGGCTTCGGAAGCAGGATACGAACCGACTCCCGTGCAAGGTCCATTGCCCAGACTATCCGCATGGGCTTCGATCGCCTGCACGATATCACTGGTCCGGCCATCATGCAGGAACCAGATGCGCTGTCCGATGTTCCACAGCGGCGGGGTGCGGAACATGTCACCCTGCGCGTTGCCCTGCGTGATGTTGTCGGCGAGACATGAACCCATATGATGCAGCAGCAGGTCCGAGTAGAGGTTCAGTCTCGTATGTCCCTGAGAGGGTATTGAACCTGCGGGCGTGATGTAGGACGGGTTGTGACAAAGAGCGCAGCCGATGCTGTTGAACTCGAGCTGGCCGTTGGAGCAACTGTTGATGTTTCCACCGGGGCAGCCCGTGGATCCGTTCGTGACGGTGCTGGGCACGGGCGTAGCCAGGAAGCGGACGAAGTAAGCGTCGCGCTCGGCGTTCGCCAGAAAAAACCACGGAGTGTAGGTGCTCTGGCAGATCCCGCCTGACTCTTCGCAGTAGCTGTAATTCGTCGGATCTTCGGGGACCGGGTTCACGTCGCAGTTCGCGGTCTGATCGATCTCGGTCAGAAACATCTCGTTGGTGATGCCCTCTTCCACCTGCTCCTCGGCGCCGACCGCGGGTAGAATCGCGCGCCACTGCGCCTTCCAGCCGAAGCGGCTCACGGAGCCGTCGTCGGCGATGTTCTCCATGCCGCCGATTCCCAGAGAAGTCTTAAGAGACAAGTTGGAATTCAGAACGTTGGTAATGTCCTTGTTCTCAATGAAATCGACATAGCCGTCGCCGAAGGTCGGCAAGGGCTGGCGGAACACCAACCCGGGCTCAGCAGCGAAGTTGGGCTGCTGGATGTTGCAGCTTGAGTAGCTCGGTCCGGCGATGGTGAAGAGTTCCTGCACCAGGCCGTTCCCGCCGGCCGATACGGGAAGCCGCGGCACCAGCACCGGGCCGCTGGCAGTTTCGAAGGAAGGCATCGTGTTGTTGAACTGATCGGTGCCATCCGACTGGTAAATCTGAAACAGAGGATTGGCGGAAGGGCTGGACCCGCCCACCGCGGGCTGCTGGTGGCAACTCGAACAAGTATTCGCGTTGAACCGCGGACCCAATCCGCAGCCGGTGACGTTCGACCCGGAGGACGAACAGGTGACGACCGACGCGGTCCCGAACTGGGTCGTGGCGGCCGGCTCCGAAGTCTGTTCCTGATAGGTGAGCGTACTTTGGAATCCGCCCACGCTGGGACCGCAGCTCGTACACCAGGCGATGCCGCGGACACCGGGGTCGGTGGCCAGGTTCTGCGCCCAGATCACCACGGTGTAGGACACAGCGAACAGCGAGGCGAGTGACAGGCCTAGAGAGAGCACCACCCTTGAACGGCGCTTTGAACCTCGATGTCCGCTTGGATTATTCAGGTCGATCATGCGTCCCCCTGTTCGTCGGTGGCGGCGCCGTGGTGGTGAGCGCCGACTCCGCTGGTGTTCACTCCCTCAGAATTCCCGTCGTGAAAAAAACCGCGGTCATAGACCGCGTCTGCAACCCGGCGTTCATCGAGCTCTTCTGTAACCCGGCGCTCATAGAGCGCCGCTACAGACTGCCTTACAGCGAGCGCAGAAAATTGACCAGATCCTGCTGGTCGCCCGAATCCAGCGCGTTAAAGGCGGCGATCACAGCGTCAGCTTCCGAAGCCGGATAGGAGCCGACACCGGTGCAGCCGGTTGACTGGTATCCGTCCGCGTGCATTTCGATCGCGGTTACGATGTTCGTAGTCCGGCCGTCATGCATGAAGAACCCGCGTTGGCCGATCCCCCAAAGAGGCGCGCTGCGAAACTCGTCACCCAGCGCCTGCCCCTGCGAAATGTTGTCGGCATCGCAGTAGCCCATGTGGTGCACCAGCAGATCCGAGAACAAGTCCACTTGAGTATTTCCGAGCGCGCTGACCGACGACGGAGGCGTGGTGAACCCCGTGTATCCGCCCACGAACGAGGTATGACAGAGCACGCAACCGACGGTGGCAAACTGGGTCGCGCCGTTCTCGCAACTGCTGAGGTCTCCTCCCGGGCAGCCAATCGAACCATTCAGCGTGGTGCTGGGCACCGGCGCTGCCAGGAAGCGCCCGAACATGCCGAAGCGCTCCGGATCGCCAGGCATGAGATAGCCTAGCGCCGGCAGGACCGCCCAGTCGGTGCGATCGTCAGGAACGCCGTTCGTGCCCTTTCCATTGGGCGGGCCATCGGGAAACGGCGGCGTGCAACCCGGGCTCTCGTTGATCTTGTTAGGGAAGAACTCGTTGTCGATCCCTTCTTCGACGGCGTAGGCCTCTCCGGAGAAAAGAACGAGCGAACGTTTCTGGGCCTTCCAGCCAAAGCGATTCACGCTGCCATCATCCTGGTTGATGTTCGCATTCCCGGAGATGCCGAGGGCCATTTTCTGGGTCAGATTGGCGCTCATATTCGCGATGATGGAGCTGTCGGGGATGATCTCCATGAGGCCGCCGCCAAAAAACGGCGTGGTTTGGCGCAAGATCAAGTTGTTCTCAGCCGACGCGCCATTGAAGTCCGGCTGCTGAATGCTGCATGTCCCCGCGTCCGAGCGGCCCGTAATCGTGAACAATTGGTGGACGTGCCCGTCGGGAGTGGTCAGATCGGACTGGAAGGGAAAACGCGCCACCACGGTGGGTCCGAGGCTCGTCTCGAAGAAGGGCATCACGTTCTGATCGCCAAAGAGCTGGTAGACGGTAAACAGGGGGTTGGTCAGCAGGCTCGACCCTCCCGGTGACGGGTAGTCGTGGCAGCCGGTGCAGGAGTTCGAGTCAAACACGCCGCCGAGGCCGACATGCTTGATCGAAGTGCCGCCGGCCACGTTGTTCACTTCCTCGATGAAATTGGTCATGGGGCTTTCGAGCGCCGCCTGGTTGTCGTTCAATCCAGGCACGAAGCCGCCGGCTCCGTTGGTGCAGGTGGGGCACCAGTTAACCCCGCGAACTCCGGGGTCTGTAGCAGTCTGGGCGCGCGCGATTACTCCCGTGGAAATAAACAGTGCGAAGGCCAGCGCAGCCGGGCTGATTTTAGACAGGAATCCAGCTACACCCCTGATTTCCAGGCGCAATTGCATCATTACCCCCTCTGCCGAGCAGTCTCAAAGACCTGCTTCTCCCCCTTATTGACCGTCAGCAGTATCGACAAAGACTAATGTAGCTCGGGCCGCGTGTCAAGCCGGTGTGTTCTCCCAAAACACTCCGTAATCGAATGGTAAATGTCTCGCTGCCCCGCCCGCTGCCCTGCTTGATGTGACCAGCCAGGTCGACGGACAAGCCCCGGCTGAATAGAGCACGCAGCACGAATCGATCATTCAAGCCGCGGCCTCGCGCAGGGTTGTGGCGTCCTCGGGATTAATTGCCGAGACGCTTGAACTGTGCTGACGGAGCAACAAACCAGGGCGTACTCAACTCCGAGGTCTTGAACCAATTCAGCAGATACTGAGCGATCTTGATGTGTCCGATGGGATCGCGCGGATGCAAGCCGTCGGACTCCAGGTCCTGGCAACTCCACGTTACGCCGTCGCTGCGCGGAATCATTCCATTGGCCCAGTAGTAAGCACTCCAGCCCATCCACGGTGCTGTCACCGCCCCGTTGTTTGCATTGTAATTGCAACAGAGACCGTCGATCTGGGACTCGATGGCCCACTTGACGCCGAACGCGCTTTCGTACGCTTGCGGTTCGGGCTGCGTGGTGCTGAGGCCGTTCGAGTAACCGGTGTAATTCATGCTTGAGAAGAACATCATCTTGATGTTCGGGAAATTCGTTACAAGAATCTGCGCAATGTCTTCGAAGTTGGTTTCCAGCGTCGTGGCATCGGTGGGAAAAGTCGTGTTTCCACCCGAGTCTACATCGCTGATCCAGGCGACTTGCACCTGGTCCTGGGACAGGCCTCGGAAAGGCAACTGGTATTGGAGCAGGTCGTTCCAATAAGCCGAGTTCGAATTAGTCCAGACGCCTGCGGTTGCGCCACCCTCCGCGCCATCCACGATGGTCAGGTAGGGAAAATTCAGTTCGGTGTCACCGCTCGCCTCGGTGATGAACTGCTCAAAGGGCTGCTGGCTGGCGGATTCCCCGAGCGAGATCATGCCGATCCTGCCGGTAGAGCTGGGATTTCCGTTCGAATCAAGAGGCTGAATCGCTTCTGCAGCCGCAACGCCATCGGACTCGTGCTGCGCGGGGTCAGTGTTCGAGCCGCTCGGATAAAGTCCACCCTCGCAATTCTCATTGAAGGGACACTCGGAGCAATTCGCCCCCGAGGGGCAATAGGTGCCGGTGCCGAGATCCATCAGGTCCGTGATCGGAGTGTTGGTGCCACCCACGTCGAAAGATGTGTTGTTGCACATCGCGCCCGGCGGCGCAAGCAAGTTGAGCGTGAGGGTCTCATAGGCGCTCTGGCGCTTGGGCTTGCTGCTGTCCTGGACCTGTACGGTGAAGGTGTAGTTGCCTGTATTCGCGGTGGTACTTACCGTCCCCGAAATCGCGCCGGTGCCCGAGATCTTCAATCCCGTGGGAAGGCTACCGGAACTGACCCGGAATTCGTAGGGAGGCGTTCCGCCTACCGCCGTCATGGTCAATTGATACGGAGCGCCCTGACTGGCCCACGGCGGCAGAGGATAAGTGGTGAGTGAGAGTTGCGTGGGCATGGCGCCTGTTCCCGTCAAGTCGACCGTGTTACAAGGCAGCACGTCGTAACAGAGGGTGAACGGCCCGGTGGTCGATCCGACGACGGTCGGCGAGAAGCTTATGTTGAATGTTGCCGACTGCCCTTGATTCAACGTCGTGGGTGGAATCGGGCCGGTTTCGGAAAATGGCTGATAGTAGATTCCGTTCAGAGCGCTTTGATTGGCGCCGTCATCAACCTTCTCGATGGTGACCTCGTCACCGCCGCCGGTGTTCGTGACGGTAACGGTCTGAGTGCTGGTGCTGCCAAAGTTCACGGTGCCGAAGTTCAGCGACGTCGGACTGAAGGTAAGCTGGGCATTCGTCTGGACCGCCTGGGCGTCCACAGTCAGCACGACGCCAGACTCACCCTGGATGTTGAAGGTGATCATCGTGTTGTAGGTGCCTACCTCGCTCGCCAGGAAGATGAAGCCGAATTGCACCTGCGCGCCTGGCGGCAGGGTCTGCTCGGGAAGGCCCGTATTGACCGTGTAATTGGGCAGGCCAAATGAAATACCCGTCAGGCTGTAGGTCCTGGTTGTGGAGTGATTGATCAGTGTGACCCGGCGCGCAACTCCGACCACATTAATGTCCACCTGGCCAAAGTTGATGCTCGTTGGGTTGACCGTCACCTGCTGCGCCGAAGCGCCAATCACGCCGCTCGCGACGACAGCAAGAACCAGAGCGAGTTTCCGACCACCCTCAGCAAATCTAATCACGATCTTCCTCCCATTTCGACCCAAGCTGCGGTAGAACTTGTCGGAGATTCCAACCGATTGTTCAACCATTAACCCCAGTGTCAGGCGAGAAATGGGCAGAGTACAACGGAGGGTTTGTAGTGTCAAGGCCGCGCGCCAATCAAAGGAAGCATTACCACGCTTCGAAACGGTCGCCGGTCGGTTGTTGGTTGGTGGTCGTCGGTTCCCGGTTGGCGGTAAGCGCGGAGCTGATAGTCTCCAGCCTACAGCGGAGAACCGATGACCGCATACCGGCAACCGGCAACCGATCGACAACCGACCACCGACAACCAGGCTACCGACGACCGGACGCCAGCCGCGCGCCGGACTCTAAGAACCACGGCGTCGAGAGATCCGCCGTCTTGAACCAGTTCAGCAGGTATTCGGCGATCTTGATTTCCCCCAACGGGACGGACGGATGCAGGCCGTCGTGCTGGAGATCCTGGCACGTCCAGGTGATGCCGTCGCTGCGGGGAATCAGGCCATTGCCCCAGTAATAGAAGCTCCAGCCCATCCACGGCGCGGTGACCGGGCCATTATTCGAGTTGTAGTTGCAGCAATTGCCCTCGATCTGGTCCTGAATGGCCCACTTGGCGCCCCAGGCGCTTTCATAGGCCTGCGGCTCCGGCAATGTGGTCGTTATCCCCGTCGAATACCCGGTATAGTTCATGCTCGAGAAGAACATCATCTTGATGTTGGGAAAGTCCTGCACCAGAATTTGCGCGATCGTTTCATAGTCGCCTTGCAACTCGGTCGCGTCCGAAGGAAAAGTGGCGCCCTGCTGCGAGTTGACGTCGTTCACCCAGGCAATCTGCACCTGGTCGGGCGTGGCGCCGGCGAAGGGGAGGTTGTAATCGATGACGTCCGTCCAAAAACCGGAGGTCTTCATGATCCAGCTGTTGGCGGTTGCTCCACCCTCAGCGCCGTCCACCAGGAGGAGATTCGGGTTGATCTCGGGATCGGCGTTCGCCTCCTCGATGAAATGCTCATACGCCTGCTGGGTGGCCGACATTCCGATGGAGATCATGACAATCTTGCCGTCGATGGGCTGGATGCCCTGCGCGATCGAGACGCCGTCGGAATCATGCGGGTCGGGGTCGGTATTCGAGCCGTCGGGATAAAGCCCGCCCTCACAGTTGTCGAACGGACATCCCGTGCAGGAGGGATTATTGGGACAATAAGTGCCCGTGCCGAGATCCATAAGGTCAACCAACGGGGTGCTCGTGTCGGGCACGTCTTCGCTGATGATGGCGCAGTTGGATCCCGTCGGCCTGTCCACAGTGACCAGGATATTCTGGGTGGCAGTTTGCGCGGGACTGCTGGAGTCTATGACCTCCGCCGTGACATTGAAGTTCCCGAACGCCTTGGAACCGACGGTACCCGTAATGGCGCCGCTCGAATTCATGCTCAGGCCCGCGGGCAACGATCCCGAGGTCAATTTGAAGTGGTAGGGCGGCGTACCGCCGACGGCGGTCAGATTTGCCTGATAGGGAAAGGTTTGGGTGGCGAAGGGCAATGTGGGAAAGTTGGTCAGCGAAAGCTCGGTCGGGGTCGCGCCCGTACCAGTCAGGTCCGCGCCGTTACAAGGCAGCGCAGAGTAGCAAAAAGCCACGCTGCCCGTTGTTGACCCGACTACCAGCGGCGAGAAATTCACCTGAAAGGTGGCGGACTGGCCAGGCGCCAGATTCAGGGGAGTGGCGGGTCCGGTGACAAAGAACGGCTGGTAGTAGGCAAGCGGCGAGAGAACCGTGAGCGTATCCGAACCCGGCCCCGCCGAATTAGTCACGGTGATCGACTGCGACGCGACGCTGCCGAAGTTCACGGTTCCCAGGTTCAGCGAAGTGGGACTGACGGTGGCGATCGCCGTCGTGGTGTACGCGGTCGCCGAGGCCTGAACCTGCACCGAGGGAATGTCCTGGAACGTAAACGTGATCGTCCCGTTGTAGGTGCCCGGCTGCGTGGCCAGGAAGACAAAAGCAAAAGTCGCGCTCTGCTGGGGCGCAAGTGTCTGGACCGGAAGTCCGGTGTACAGCCCGAACTCGGGCTCGCTGAAAGTCAGCCCCGTCAATTGGGCGCCTCGGCCGCCATTGTTCGTCAGCATCACGTGCGAGGTGAATCCCTCAAGGTTCACCGCGACCGAGCCGAAGCTGATCGAGGTCGGGGATGCTGACACTTGAGCAGCAGCGCCGGTCGCGCCGGCCGCCAGGGATGTGATTAGAAGTGCGAGTCTGACAGTGGTAGGAACGGACCGCAGCATAGGAATCGCCCTCCTCGATCGCCGGTTCGGGTCCCCTGGCCGGGCCGAAGGCGCATCTCATAGCAAGCTTAATGGTCGTGTCGGTTGTAGAGGTGAAGCGAACCGGCAGAGTACACTGCGTGCAGCGGGCTGTCAAGGGCAGGAGCCCGCAATGTCGCAGCAAAGTGAGAAGTTCCTCTTTCAGCAAAGTAGAAAGTTCCTGTTTGAAACCGGCAGACTGGCCGGATGAGCGAACAGGAGATGCTGGTGTTAAGCACGAGAGAGCGGGACCGATTGAAGGTGTTGCATGAGGTAAAGAAGGGACACTTGACGCAGCGAGCGGCAGCGGCGCAATTGGGAATCACGGATC
>JASHQD010000033.1 GCA_030037755.1 Terriglobia bacterium | reverse complement strand
AGAAGGTAATTTGACAGTCCTGCTCACTTCCTGATACTGCGAGAACCAACTCGACAGGCTTCTCCGTGAGGTTAGCGTAGGCCTCGCCGCTCGTCCCACAAGAAGCTCCGTGGGTGGCCACAACATCGCCTTTCATGTTGTGGCCACCGCGCTCAAATCCGGAATACCTGTGTCGCGTGAGCCCCAGCCGACCCGAGTTTATTTTAGTCCCGTGTGATCCTTCAGGCGGGCGACATCGGTACTTAAGCTACCAAGCAACTCGTAAAAGCGCTTCAGATCCGCCTCGATGACCTCCAGCCTGCGTTCGATGCTGGCGAAGCGCCGGTCCA
Source organism: Terriglobia bacterium (assembly GCA_030037755.1). Classification (GTDB taxonomy): domain Bacteria; phylum Acidobacteriota; class Terriglobia; order UBA7540; family UBA7540; genus Gp13-AA77. The sequence continues at coordinate 3,382 of JASHQD010000033.1, read as the reverse complement.
TCGAGTCGAACCTCTTGTCTACCGAGTCAAAAAGCCGGTGGTTCAAGGTCAACGCCACTATAGCGATCAGCACAGAACTGCCGGCCGTGATTACCGTGGTCAGTACATTGGGATTCATCGAAGCCACCTTCCTGGCTGATTCGATTATGCCAAGCCCTGCACAGTTGTTCAAGTTACGTAATTAGGGGCGTCGATGTACTTCCACTGACCGTCCGGGCCGAATTGTTGAACGCGTTGGCGACCCGCTGACTGGCACCGGGCTTGCGCTTGTCGTAAGCAAGGTTCGCTTCATCTACGGCTGTGATTGGTCAGGACCAGACCCCTTTGGCCTCGCCGCGACCGCCATTTTCAGCCGGGAGACACGGGAGCCACGAATAATTAGCTTGACTTTCGGACATTCTGGTATATAATAAGTCAATAAGTGAGATGTTACCGAGCAAGTTAATTGTCCGGATGCGCCATCACTCGACCCTTCCAACCGGCCCCCTGAGCAGTTTTCGTCCAAACGCGCCAAAGCCAGCAAAGCCATTAGGCTTAAAATCAACGCCGTCAGTGGTTTGCGCTCGAAATGCCTACTGCCAAAGCCATTCCGGTTATCTCGCTTGTTTTCAGTGCCTTAAGCTCGAAAAAGGGCCACTTTTCAGCAAAAGGATAGATGAACGCTCTGAAATTCGCCGCTCGTCGTGTGCGGGTCACGACATGTCGTGCGTGCCGTCACATTCTGTCGTGACGTGCCAGTGTGCGGGGATCGAAAATATGCCCACAGACGAAGCTGGAATGTCGTTTAAAATCAGCAGCGTCACAGGGAAATCTCTCATCGGTTGCCGGTTGGCAGTTGTCGGTAGCCGGTTGACGGTTGTCGCTAATCCGACAAACGAGGGTCGGTTAGTCAAGTATCTCGGAGAGAAGGTAGGCGGTAAGCGCCGAGCGGATACTCGACACCGCGGCAGCCGTCGCGGCGCCAGTGCTTGAGGTCGGGTGTTGGCCGGTGGCAGTTGATGACGGATTGTGTGATGCCGCGCTGGTTGAGAGCATCGAATCTGCGCCGGCCCCCACATGCGACAGAATGGAAGTCACGTACTGCTGGGTTTCGCGAGGCGCATGGCTGAGCCATTCGGCTCCCCAACGCTCAACTGCTTCGGCCACGTGATGGGGTCCCCAGTTGTAAGCGGCAAGGGCCTTGGCGTTGTCGCCGAAGGTACTCAACTGGTCCCGGAGGTAGCGAACGCCTCCGAGGACGTTGCTCACGACGTTATCGGGGTCGACGCCAAGATCGGCGGCGGTGCCTGGCATCAACTGCATCAGCCCACGAGCGCCGCTCGACGCATTGACGGCGCCGGGATTCAGCCCCGACTCTTGCCGCGCGACCCCAATGGCCAACTCAGGGCTGATTCCGGCACGCGAGGCAATCTCGCCGACCAGTTCCTGCCAGAACGATTTCGTAGATGTAGACGAAGAGGCTGACGCTGTGCCGGTGTAGTTGCCAAACTCCGATCGCAGCGCCGCAATCCAGTTGTCGACCTCGAATGCCATAGCGACAAGTGTCCGCTTTCCCGTTGGCAACCTGTCTGCCAAACACAGAATGGGCTGTCAGGGTGTTGAAGAACGGCTTCAATTCAGGGCCGGAATGACATGAATCGGATTTTCATCATCGTGCAGGCAGGTCCGACATCCCCAAGGGGGCAGATGACTCGCGATTGTCGGCGTCGAAGCTAAGGATCTTCTCATCCTGGCATAATCCGGACAGGACCGGAACCAAAGTGATCGGAAGTCGACGGTCAACAGTCGACAGTCCACCGTCAAGAGTTGCACACTTTGAAAACTCGCTCTAAACCGCATCCAAGAAAAGGGCCAGGACGAAATGGCCCAGAGTACCCTGCCGAAAAGGGCAAGAATCCTACCACTGACGTACCAAAGAAGTGGGTCCGCCAGTTCGCGCGCGCCCGCGATCAATGGACGCCGTTTTCGGTTGTTGTACCCTTGACGGCGCCCAGCCCGGAAGGGGGACTGTCGCTGTCCGCCGCCGTAGGAAGATAGTGGACGATGAGCGACACGCGGCGATTCGACGGGTCGGCCGGATTATCCAGCAGGCGTGGCGCCTGATCGGCAAACCCGCGGACCTGAGTCACCTGGTCCGGCCGCACGCCCGACTCCTGCATTAGCCGGCGGGCCGCATTGGCTCGATCGGCGGAAAGCTCCCAGTTGGTGTAATCAGTTCGTCCCGCGAACGGCTTCGAGTCCGTGTGTCCTTCAATGGACACCTTGTAAGGCAATTGACCCAGTTGTTGAGCCAGCGTGACCAATAACACCTTCCCGTCGGCGTTTAGTTTGTCGCTGCCGCTGCTGAAGAAGGTGTTGTCCTTGGCTTCCAGCATTTCGATTCGCAGACCTTCCGGCGTTATGGTGATTTCGATCTCATTCTTGACCTTATCGAAATTCGCCATGCCATGAACCGCCTGCTCGATCGCCTGTTTGAGGCTCCCCATGTTCTGCTTGGAGAGCGACAGGCTCTGGCCTGAGCCAGCGAGATTGGTGCCCGCGAACTTCGACGAGCCCCGGGGATCCTTGAAATAGCCGCCGACGGCCTTCTTGACCTGGTCGCTGGCGCTCATCATCCACAGGACAATGAACAGGGCCATCATGGCGGTGACAAAATCGGCGTAGGCTACCTTCCAGGCGCCGCCGTGATGGCCGCCGTGGCCGCCCTTTTTCTTGATGATGATCGGAGCCTGTGAAGCCGCCATCGTTTAAGCCGCCTCAGCCGGCGGAGTCTCTTGCGCCGGCGCCGCCCCATGACTCTTGCAGTAATCCTCGACCTGCTGGAAGCTCGGGCGAATATGGCCAGGGATGGCGCGGCGGCCGGTTTCGATCGCCAGGATGGGCGCGGTGCCCTTCACAAAGGCGATCATGACCACGCGCAGCACGTGGTAATAGGCCTGTTCCTCGTCGGCGGACTTCGCCATGTTGGCGGACATCGGACCTACCAGGCCATAACAAAGCAGAATGCCCAGGAACGTCCCCACCAGCGCTGCGGCCACATGATGGCCGATTTCGTCGGGCGATCCGCCGAGAGAGCCCATGGTGATGACCACGCCAAGCACGGCGGCCACAATTCCCAGTCCAGGCATCGAGTCCGCCATGGTACTCAGGGCCGTAATGGGTTGGCTTGCGTCACGATGGTGAACTTCCATGTCGATCTCCATCATCTGGTCGAGATCGAAGGGCTCGACTCCGCCACTCGACGCCATTCGCATGGTGTCGCACACAAAGTCGCGGGCGTGTTGGTCCTTCAGGAAATCCGGATACTTGGAAAAAACGGTGCTTTCTTCGGGTTTGTCGGCGTCGGTCTCGAGAGCCACCAGCCCTTCCCTCCGCGCGCGGC
>JASHQD010000032.1 GCA_030037755.1 Terriglobia bacterium | reverse complement strand
TCAACGTAGGATCCGCTTCGTGCCAGCTGGAATCCGATTCAAGATCGACAGGGAGTCGGCCGATGAGGACTTGATAGGGGTAGAGTCCGTGCCGGTACACGTCGCGCGCGTTCTTGTTGTCGCAGTAATGACCCTGCTGGTCGTGCTGTTCGCCTGGCTCTACGGGCGCGACCGCCAGCGGGGAATGCGTTTGTGGTTGATCGGCTGGATTGCGATTCTGGTTCACTTCGGCGCCTCGCTGCTCGTCACCTTCTCGGCGATCAGTCCGGGATGGGGAGACTGGTTGGCCGTCACCACGCTGGTGGCCGCAGGGACGAGTTTCTTCTTCTCGGTTTCCAAGATCTGCCAACCGCGCCGCGAGCGTACCCTCTACGTCGCGCTGGTCGGTGTGCCTTCAGTCTTGTACTGGACATGCCAGGTTCAGGGCGTCCAACAGCCGTGGGCGTACCGCAGTCTGCTGGCGGTGATGATTCCGGCGGGATGGTGGCTGGCTGCCCGTTCCAAGGACAGCCCGGGGCTCAACCGTGCGCTCGGCGTCCTGTGGGTAATCCCCGGTGTATACGCTGCGCTGAACACGAGCTCGCATTCGTCATACGGCGTCGACTTCTTCCTGTTTGAGCTCTTTGCTATCACAGGATGTCTTTACTGGCTCCACTATCGCCGGTTCACGCCTGGCATCGTGGTGACATCCGTTGCGTTCATGGCCTGGGGACTCGTTTTTCCGATCGGCGAGGTCGTGGCGGCCCTGCAGATCGCGATCCCCAACGACAGCGTCCTGTGGGACATTCCCAAGTACGTCGTCGCCTTCGGCATGATTCTGACGTTGTTTGAGAATCAGGCCGAAATCGCGAGCCGGGCGGCGCGCCGGTACCTCGACTTGTTTGAGGGCAGCCTGGGCGGGGTGTACCTTTCCACGATCGAGGGAGATCTGCTGGACTGCAACCGAGCTTTTCTGCAGATGTACGGGTTCGCTTCCAAAGACGGCGCGCGGACGCAGCTCAGATTTCCGCCGCACCCTGACCCCGAGCGCCGCCGGACGCTGGTTCAAGCGATGGAGAACGGCGGGAAAGTGCTGGACTACGAATACCAGCAGCACAAGAAAGACGGAACCTCGCTCTGGGTCCTGGAACGGGCCATGATCGTCGTCGGCGAGCGAGGCGAGCGGCTGATCGAGGGCACAGCCATCGACATCACGGAGCGCAACCGTGCCGAGGAGGACCTGCGTGTCGAGATGGCCGAACGACGGCGCGCGGAGAAGGCGGCCGAGGCGGCCAATCGCGCCAAGAGCGAATTTCTTGCCAAAATGAGCCATGAAATCCGCACGCCCATGAACGGCGTGTTGGGCATGACGGATCTGCTGCTCGAAACCGAGCTGAGCGATGAGCAGCGCGAATACGCCGAGCTGACGAAAGTATCCGCCGACTCGCTGCTGACCGTCATTAATGACATCCTCGACTTCTCCAAGATCGAGGCGGGCAAACTGGAGATGGAGTCGATCGAGTTCAAGTTGCGCGCGAGCATTGCGCCCATGATGAAGTCGCTTGCACTGCGAGCGCGCCAGAAGGGCCTTGAGCTGATCTCAACGATCGATCCGGACGTGCCGGATCCGCTGGTGGGCGATCCCGGCCGGGCTCCGCCAGGTTCTGATGAACCTGATCGGGAACGCGCTCAAATTCACCGAGCACGGGGCGGTGAAACTGTGGATTCAGCGCGGTGAGGACGGGTTTCTCCATTTCAGCGTACAAGACACGGGCATCGGCGTTCCACCTGAGAAGCAAGCGCACATCTTCGAGGCATTCGCCCAGGTGGACGGGTCTACGGCGCGGCGCTTCGGCGGCAGCGGGCTGGGTCTGACGATCTGCAGACAACTCGTCGAGATGATGGAAGGCCGCATCTGGGTGGAAAGTGAGCCTGGCCACGGCAGCACTTTCCATTTCACCGCCGCCTTCGCAATCCATCATCCTTCGCCGCCGCCCCAGCCGGCATCGGCGGGCGGGGTGGAACCGGCCTGCATTTCAGATCACGCCGCGTAAGTCGTGATCAATCCGTGCATGTACGCGGCTGCAGCTTCGGCGCATTGATCCGCAAATTCGATCCCGACTGTCTGACCATTCACCTTGGGCAACTCGTGGCAAAGCTCATACCCGAGATAGCCCTTGTAGCCGATCTCATGCATGGCCTGCACGAAGATCGGGTAATAGTCCGGGCCCTTCACTGAGCCGTCCGCCTCGCGCTTGAACTCGCCGCCAAAGTGACAAAGAGCCTGCAGCGGACCGACGTCGATCGCGGCCTGGCGAATCGCCTGCGGTGACTTGTCGGGCATGATGTAGGCGTCGAGCGACACCTTCAGGTTGGGCGAATTCACCTCCGACACCATGCGCAGCACGTCCTTGTGATCGCGGATGACGGGCGTGTGGTTTTGCAGCGCCAAGGTTACGCCATAGTCAGACGCGAACCCGGCGCATCTCACCATCCCGTCGCGGCACCAGCCCCAGACTTCTTCGTCAGCGTAGCCTTTGTGATCGGCTTCCCACATGGCGCGCGACTGTTCATAGGAAGCA
>JASHQD010000488.1 GCA_030037755.1 Terriglobia bacterium | reverse complement strand
TGCGCACCATGCGGGCTACCCCGGCGATGTCCTCCGCAGCCGCCTCAGGCCAGCCGATGTCGAAATCGAGCACGTCGATGGGTCCGTACCCCGTCATCAACTCACGCACCTGCTCACGTTCGTGATCGATGAAGGTCTGCCAGCGCGTCGGATCGCCTTCTTTCGTGAACTTGGGATCGTACTGGTAGTGAAAAGGGTCCCAGGCGAACGCCGGGTCGTGCCAATCCACGTGCGAGTAGTAGAGACCCACGCTGATGTCGTGTTTTCGCGCAGCCTTCACTATGGCGCCAACAATGTCGTTCTTATAAGGACTATCCATGATGCTGTAACTGTTGATCACCCTGTTCGTGTGCTCGCAGCCGTTCTCGAACGCCTGGGCGGTGAGCGCGGGCGATTCCTGCGTCGTTCGGGTAGGCCACATCGAGAAGCCGTCGTGATGTTTCGTGGTGAAGGTGAAAAACTTGATCCCACATCGACGGAAGAAGGTCATCCAGACATCGGCGTCGAAGCTAACGGGGTTAAAGAATTGATAGAGCACGTTGTAGACGTTCCAAAACTGCTGGCTGGCCCCGGCAAGGCCCCAGGACTCGTGGCTGCCGATCAGGCAGTAGAGTCCCCAGTGAATGCGAATACCAAACTTCAGGTCCTTGAAAGCTTCGATGGCTGACTGCGGAGCGTGCTGATAGCTGGCGTCAACCGATTTGGCCCAACCTCGCTCCATGGCACCGCGGTCCAGGAGTGCATTAAGGGCTCGGTACCGGCTCTCCGCGCACGGCTCCGGCTTCGCATCTTGTGAATCGGCGATGAACACGGAGCCCCGGGCGGTTCGCGACATCTCGCAGACCCCGGCGACGATCGAACTTTCCAAGAATTCTCTTCGGCGCATCATCACTCTCCGGATGGCTCGCCTGGCTTCACGAGCGTCAATCTGGACCATTTGATCAAACCCTGATATACCACTTCGGCGGCGCACGTCAACTTGCCCGGCCGAGAGGATGCGCACTTTCGCCGACGTTCGCGCTAACGACACGCTTCGGGATCCTAATTTAAAGGAGCACGAATTCATGAAACGAACGAGCAGGCGTAGGTTCCTCAACGACTCTCTTGCACTCTCACTGAGTTTCAACATGGTGCAGGGCGTCGCGCCCCCTGTTCCATCCGCTTCGGCTCCAGCCCACGACAGCGAAGCGCCCACGAATCCGCTGCCGGGTACAAAGGTGCTGACCGCCACGGGCGACCTCGCGGCCCAAATGGTCGCGGGCATCCGCGAGTACCTCGTCCAGGCTACCTCCGTTTGCCTCACTGACCGGTCCCGGTTCTGGAAGCCTGACTTCACTTCTGCACGCACATATGGTGACTCTGTTGCCCCGAATCGTGAGCGGCTTCGCAAGATCATCGGCGCCGTTGATCCCAGAGTGCCTGCGCCTGAACTCGAGATTATCGCCGCCTCGCATGGTTCCGCCGAGGTGGCGCGCGATGCGCGATTCAAGGCGTACGCCGTCCGCTGGTCGGTATGCAGCGCGGCCACCGGCGACTCCGCACCGCTGGAAGGCGAAGGCCTGCTTTTGGAGCCGACCGGAGCCGCGCGAGCGCGAGTGGTAGCTGTGCCCGATGCCGATTGGACGCCTGAAGCGGCCGTGGGCCTCGCGACCGGCGTTCCGGCCGCTGCCCAGTTCCCGAGAAGATTGGCGGACAACGGCTGCCAGGTGATCGTGCCGTTGCTCATCGATCGAAGCGACAAATGGTCCGGAATCGCCGGGGTCAAAATGACGAACCAGCCGCACCGCGAGTGGGTGTATCGCATGGCCTTTGAAGTGGGCCGCCACATCATCGGTTTCGAGGTGCAGAAGATTCTTGCCGCCGTCGATTGGTTCGAGGAGCAGAACAAATCTCAGCCGCTTCCCGTTGGAGTCTTCGGTTATGGCGAAGGCGGACTTCTCGCGTTTTACGCAGCCGCTCTCGACACTCGAATTCGCGCGGCAGGGGTAAGCGGCTACTTCCAGTCCCGCCAGGAGCTTTGGAAAGAGCCGATCTATCGCGATGTTTGGGGATTGCTTTGCGAATTTGGCGATGCAGAAATCGCCGGCCTGATCGCGCCGCGCGGACTGATGGTCGAAGCCTGCGCGAGTGCCGCTGTTTCCGGCCCGCCACGTGCGCAGGAAGGCCGGGAGAATGTGGCCTGTCCAAACGGCGCGCTGACAACGGCACCGCTCGACAACGTCGCCCGGGAAGTCGGGCTCGCTACCGACGCCTTCGCGAAACTCAACGCCAGAGAGCAACTGCGACTTGTGGTCAGCGATCAAGGGAACGGGCCGCCGGGATCGGAGGGCGCGTTGAGCGGCTTTCTCAGCGCTCTCGGAGTGGCTTTGGCCTTCAAGGCTGGCGAGCGGCTTGGAGAGCCACTGCAAGACCTGCGCGCAACCTACGATCCTGAGCCGCGATTGCGCCGGCAGTTTGAGCAAATGGTCGGCTTCACGCAGGGTTTGATTCGCGTGGCCCCGCAGCGCCGCGAGGAATTCTGGGCAAGCGCTGACTCGAGTTCGATCGAACGGTGGAACGATACCACCGCGCGGCAGCGGCAGTACATCTGGGAGGAAGTCATCGGCCGGCTGCCGGCCGCCACCATGCCGCCTAACCCGCGCACACGGCTGATCTACGAGACCGACTCGCTCGCCGGGTACGACGTGGTTTTGGACGTGTGGCTGAAGGCTTTTGCTTACGGAATCCTGGTTCTGCCGAAGGACATCAAGCCCGGCGAACAACGTCCGGTCGTCGTTTGTCAACACGGCCTTGAAGGGCGTCCGGATGGGGCAGCCGATCCGAGGACGCCGGACGGCTATATGCATCATTTTGCCGTCACCCTGGCACAAGAGGGGTTCGTGACGTTCGCACCGCAAAACCCTTACATCGGCGAAGACAGCTTTCGAATCATTCAGCGTCTGGGACACCCCGTCAAGCTGGCGCTGTTTTCATTCATCATCGGCCAGCACCAGAGAATCCTGGAATGGCTTTGCACGCAACCTTTCGTCGACCCCGCACGGATCGGTTTCTATGGCATCTCATATGGCGGGAAGACCGCGGTACGCGTTCCACCGTTTGCAGACCATTACGCCGTTTCTATCTGCACCGCTGACTTCAACGAGTGGGTTTGGAAAGCTACCAGCGTCGAATCGCCGTACAGTTACATGCTGCTGCCCGAATATGACATGTACGAGTTCGATTTCGCGAACATCGTCAATTATGCTGAGCTGGCGAAACTCGTCGCACCGCGGCCTTTCATGGTAGAGCGTGGGCATCAGGATCCCGTTGCGCCTGATGAATGGGTGGCCTATGAGTACGCCAAGGTGCGGAGTTTTTATGCCGGAGTGGGAGTCCCGCAGAATACTGCGATCGAATGGTGGAACGGCCCCCATGCCATCCACGGCGTGGGTAGTTTCGAGTTTCTGCGCAGGCATTTGCGGTGGCCAGGGCGAGGACAACAGGAAGCTTGAACTGCAGGTCTGTTGCAATTACCGTCGGTTACGCTGCTGAGGGTTGGCCTGCCAAATCTTACCCAATCGCGGGCTTTGCGTAGGCGATAATCGCAAGTTCCCGCTATGTGTTTTGTTCGCAGCGTCGTGGTCAAGGGCAAAGTCCTAAGAGGAATCGAAGCAGACGCGCTAAATGAGATCCCACGGCTTGCGTGCCGGACGGTCTAAGAGCGCAACGGCCTCACGGTCTCCCACAATCTCTTCGCGCTCAGCGTCCCAGCGAATCTTGTGCCCGGTCCTGAATGCGATGTTGCCGAGGTGCGGGACTGTCGTCGACCGATGACCGATTTCGACATCGGCTACGGGCTTCTGGCGAGTTCGCACACAGTCGATGAAGTTCTTCAGGTGCAGTTCCGTGGCATCAGATCCGGCCACATCGACCCGCTCCGTTCGAAGGCCTCCGGCGTCACCAGTCGTCGCAACGGCTCCGGGTCCGCTTTCACCTTTCGGTTCAGGGTAGACTTCGAGACCCACGCGGTCCACGAATAACGATCCCTTGGTGCCGTAGAACGCCATGCCATGCGGCCGATCGTCCGGCGTGCGCGTGAGGTAATAGTTCTTGCCGGGCGTGCGTCCACCGCATCCGTGATCGTTTAACATTGAGGCTTCATAGCTGAGTAGGAAGTTGGGGTATTCGTAGGTTATCTGCATCGCATCAGGAGTCTCAGCGCCGTCCTTCAACTCGTAGCGGCCGCCCGCGGCCACGGCGGATCGGGGCGCGTCAACACCCATGATCTGGTGCACGCTGTCGAAACGGTGTGTCCCATAATCGGTGGCCATGCCGCCGGCATAGTCCCAGAACCAGCGGTAGCTCACCAGAAACCGGTTCTTATTGAACGGAACCTTTGGAGCCGGGCCCAAATAGAAGTCCCAATCGAGTCCGGTTGGCGGCTCGGAGTCCGAGACTTGGCCGACCCCTTCCGGCGACATGTTGAGATAGTTCCAGACCCGCACGAAATGTACAGGCCCAATCTGACCGTTGTGTACGATTTCAGCCGCTCGGCGAATGTGCGGCGCTGAGCGGTGCTGTGTACCGGTCTGCACGACTCGCTTGTATCGCCGCGCCGCCTCCACCATCTTTCTTCCCTCGGGGATGCCATGCGCCAGTGGTTTCTCGACATAAACGTCTTTGCCGGCCTGACAGGCAAGTACCGCAATCGCAGCGTGCCAGTGATCAGGAGTGGCTATCAGAACGGCGTCAACATTCTTCTGCTCCAGCAGTCTCCTAAAATCGCTGTAGGTCTGGCACCCGTTTCCGGCCTGCGCCTGCGCAGCCGCGGCGTGAGGGTGGTACACGTCACATGCGGCGACAATGTTCACACCGGGGATCTGATGCAGCAGGCCCGCGTCCGAACGTCCCCGCCCGCCGCATCCGATCAAGGCGACATTCACGCGGTCGTTTGCGCCCAGAACTCCGGCTCCTGAGCGCGCTGCCACCGAGGCCAATGCCGTTCCGGCTGCCCCTTGAATGAACTGCCGTCTTTCCATCGCATGCCTCCTCGCTGAATCGAAATCACCTTCAGAAGACGCATCTCTCTCGTTGGCCGCTCGCATTTTGCGTACGAATCCGGATGTTGCCCCATGTATTCCGCAGTCCGAGCCTGTTGCAGACGCCAGACACTGTTTCACGTTCTCTTCTTCCTGTCGGCGGCGAGCTGTCCACGCCCGGAACCTGAGTCAACGGTTCGGACAACGGGTGATCATGCAACGAACCGCAGTGTCGGCGCAAGGTAACCTGGTGCATGCGGGGAGATACTGCAAAGAGCATCTTCACCGGAGGATCACGAGGCGGTATCTGGAACGCCAGTTCGAGGTGGTCGAAGTGTGCCGGGAGTGGCTTGCCGATCACAATGCCAAGTCCCTGATGGCCCACATAAGGGAAGAGGAAGCAGCGAAGGAGAGCTGAATGTCAATTTTGCTGAAGGAGATATGGGTGATCGCAAAGCCTAAGGACTATAAGGTCCACTTTGCGCGGTGGAACGGCGATACTCGGCCATTAGCAGCCCGTTGAAAAATGCGACTTGGCGATGATTTCTTCATCTATTTCGACTTCACACCGAACTTGAAATGCGATCTCGCGGCCACCGGCTTTCCGCACTGCCCGGATTTACCATCGATTCGTTTTGGCGGGCATTGCGGCAATTTGATGACGCGAACGATTCGCCGGGCTGTGCAGAAAGTGCACAAGACATTGCCACGCTCGGAGGGGCCTGCCGGGAGTATCGTTCCAGTTCCGCTGGCCAAAAGGATTCCGCTGCCCGCGCTGCGGTGCCGAAGGCTTGCCCCCTGGGTTCCGTTGGTGGACTCCAACGGCCATATCCCGGAGATACTTGACGGAATAATTGGGGTAGGAGTCGGCATTGAATTCGTCGACTTGCTGGAAGAAGTACAGCCCTTGAGTGTCGCTAGGGTTGACGAGTTCCAGGAGCGCGTTCACGCTTGGCGAGTCTGCGGGCCAGCGCCATCACCGGAGCACGGTCTTCACGGTTCAGTTTCTGAACGTGTACAGCCAGCAAGTCCAGGAGGGAGTCATCTGGTTCCCGGTGCGCCGCGCCGTTGCCGTCCGAAGGCATGAACATCTCATGGAGGGAAACGCCAAACAGGACAGCGAATCTCTCAACTGTCCTCAGAGTCGGTATGGTTTGGCCAAGCTCTACACGGTAGACATAAGCGCGAAAATACCGGTTGCGCGTTTCGATGGCGGCTTTGCTCCAGCCACGCCGTTGCCACAGTTCGCGGATTCGGCTTGCTGATCCCCACAAGCCCCTTTTTTATAGACCAAGTGGCGCATACCTGTCTTGCCCAAACTGTCAATGGAATGGCTACCGAGCTTCGCCCTGACAATCTGGTTGGGCCAGGGATCCTGGAGCGCGCCGCCTCATTTGCTCCTGAATATTTCAGCCCCGGACGGATATTCGGTGATCGAGCAGTCAAACAGGTCGCAGCGCAGGCAATAGTGATGAAATCCTGCGGTGCAGCAGGCAAAGCCCCACTTCCATGACCAGCACGCGAGCTGGGGAGTCACGTGGCCCTCCTTGCTCGATGAAAAAAGCGCCTCGCCCTGCCACGAA
>JASHQD010000487.1 GCA_030037755.1 Terriglobia bacterium | reverse complement strand
GGTATTTTGCCCCTTTTTCAAGCAAGTTGGTCGGTCTGTCTGGCCTGGTGCGAGCTGTAGCGGCGGTGTCCTCACCGCCGGCTCGTTTCTGACAGTCGTATCCTAGCGCCGCCCGTGGCACCTTCGGCGGTGTCCTCATCGCCGGCTCCCTTCTGACAGCCGTATCCTAGCGCCGCCCGTGGCAGCTTCGGCGGTGTCCTCACCGCCGGCTCTCTTCTGACAGTCGTATCCTAGCGCCGCCCGTGGCAGCTTCGGCGGTGAGGACACCGCCGCTACAGCGCGCGCAGACTGCCGATCGAGTGGCTTTGGGCGCGCCTTTGGCGGAGGCTTGGCCGGGGCCCAAGTGGACCCTACACGCTGGAGTTTACTCTCAATTCAATATATCACACATAATAAGACCGCGCAAGAAGCCAAATCTGCGGCTAACGTCTCAGTTTCAACCCGGCGGCAGTGCAATGGGCTCAAAGCATTACATTGTCAGCCGCCAATTGACCCGCTGCCGCAGCAGAAGTTATGATGTTAGATATGATGAAAACAAGGAGACTTGCTAGGACCTTTACGATCGACGGTGCCATCTTGGACTACTTGCAACGCACGCGCTCAGGCCGCTCGCGAAGTGAGCGCGTCAATGAGCTGCTGCGGCGCGGAATCGACCAGGAGCAGTCAGAGGCTTTGGCCAGGGAGGCAGCGGAGTTCTTCGCGGCGGCCGGGCGGGCGGAGGGCGCCGAGCGCAAGGCTTTTGCGAAGGCCAGCCGCAGGTCCATTACGCGGGATGAAGAATGAAGCCCGGCAAGCCGCCGGCCGGCTGGTTCCCGCGTCGTGGCGAGGTTTATCTGGTCCACCTTGACAAGCCCCGTCCGGCGCTGGTGGTTTCGTCCGACGCCCTCAATCGCCACGCGCTCGACATCTGCGTCGTGCCCATCACCGCGGTGCGGCGCCCGACGTTCTCATTGCGGGTGCAACTCAATCCGGGTCAGGGCGGGCTTCTGCGCGATTCGTGGGCGAAATGCGATCAGGTGACAACCTTGGAGAAACAACTGGCATTGTACCCGCCACTCGGCAGGCTCGACGGTGAAGCTTTGAAAAGAATCGAGCACGCCATCAAGGTGGCTCTCCAGCTTCCGTAAGAATCCTGCCGTGTTCGCGATTGGAGGCTCTTTCCGGGTGGCGCCCACATCGTCTTCTATGTCGTCGCCTGACGCTACTGGCCACGCCTATTAGTCCCTCTATCGTAAGTGTTGACTGTCGACTGTCGACGTGTAACCTCTTTGGTTCCGGCTCTGCCGGGTTAGGGCAGCGGGTCTATCGTCACGATCGAGCTATCGCGAACGTCATGATCGCCAGGTTGGCCGCCGCCGTTCGCCCGTCTCGATCACCCACTAGCCCGACCAGCCCCTGACACCCTGCCGCCGCGTGAGCGCGCGGGCCGCAACTACCAGTTCTCGAAAGATTCGAGCTTCGAAGGGCGAGTCTGCCGCGGTTTGTTTCAGCAACTGGGGCAAGAGGCCGGTCAGACGGCGATAGATCTCATCCATACCCTGCGTCGTGGGCTGACCCAGCCGGACGAAGGCGTTGCAGAGTTGACCGAACACGCCGCCGACGTTCCCATGGTGGATATAGACATCGGTGCCGGCCACGTCACTGAGGGATTTCTCGGCTCGCCGGGGCATGGCTTCGAACACGAACCACGTGTGCCTGGCATGCTTGAGCTTCTGCCACGAGACTGCGAGCCCGAGTTCGAACGGCATGTTGAAACGCGGAGTCCTGGGCGGGCGAGGGTCGAGCTGAACTCGCGAAAGGTCATGCAAGGAGTATGTACAGCTTCGGATCAGAGAGAGGATCCGGTCCAGCCGCCTCTCTCCTCCCGGGATTTCCAGCGTGGCGCGGGGGACCAAGCCGAAGGAACTGATACCAGCTATGTAGGCGAGGTACAGCTCACGAAAGGACGAGTCATAAGGGATATTGAGAAAGAGACTTTCTTTGGCGCGCGGCACGGTCTTAACCGCGACGGTCGTTTCGCGGCCTCGCGCCCTTCCGTCTGCTGACCGATCGGCGCTTGGAAACGGGACCGTGTCGTTCCGCGTTGGAGTGCTCGTCGATCAGACGCTCGATTTCCTTCACCCGCTCCGCGGATACTCCCACCGTCCTCGCAACTTTATGCATCGAGGGGAACGGTGTTTCGATTCGGACTGCCACGGCAAGACCTCCTACAGCGTGTAATCTACCAAGGTCAGGGATCGGCGTACAAGCACATTCGAAGATCTCTCGGGTGGCGCCGGGATCGTCTTGCATGCCGGCCTAAAGGCCGGCTCTACGAACTACGATCAAGGGCTGCAGCCGCCGTCCTCGGACGTCAATTCCACGTCGTCAAAATCCCCGGTCTCGTCGAACGAACCGATGCCGATCTGGCCGCAGGTGAAATGGCGGTCGACGACGGTGAAGAGCGGCTGGTCCTGGACGTCGCTCCAGACGTCGATGCGGCCGCTCGAAACGTCCCGTCGCACGCGGATGCGGTGCCAGGCGGTGTCTGGCAGGGCAGGCGGCGCGTCAATTCCGGCGATTCTTACTCGCGGCCCGTCGTTCACCAGAAAAATGCCGTTGTGCACGGGCTGCTTCTGGCCTGAGTCCATCGAGACATGCGTGTAATAGAAGTGCAGCGAGTCCACATAGTTGAAGACGACAATCATCGACCGGCCCTCGCGCCGGACTCGCGCGCGGAAGTCAAAACTGCCCACCTTGACGTTCTTGAGCAACGCGAACTGCAGCGGGCGGCGCGGCTCGCCCGGATCGCGGGCGCGGATCATGTGCAGGTAATGATTGCCATTCGCGGCCAGGATTTCCCAGTCCTCGGCATGCGGCAGTTGCCAGGCATCGAGCCCGCCGCGTTCGAAGTCGTCGGAGAAGCGAACCGCGCTCCCCGGCCGCGGGTTTCCAGGCGGCAATTCGCCGGCCATGGCGATGATGAAACCAGCCAGCGCGAGGATCACACCGGCCAGTGTGAGGATGAGAACGCTCGGCCGTCTCGATGACATCTTTGCGCCGTTCACTACTGCGGGAAAGAAAGAGTTACGTGCGAGGGATACTCGGTCTGAGGTTCCGGTTTGCACGGGGGATTCGTTTTGCCGTCCGGCGAGCCCGTGGCGGCTGAAGGCGCACAAGGCTTTGACCCGGCCGCGGCTTCTCTGGCGGGTTGGGCATCCGTGCGGCCGGAGCCCATCCGTATCTGGCGAGTGGATGCCGCTTGTGGATTCACGGGAAGCGGTCCTCCAATGACAGCTCGCCTGGCGCGGCGGACGGCAACTCGCTGGCGCTCCACGGGAGCTGGCGTCCTTTCCGGAACGCTGGTGACGAACCGTTGC
>JASHQD010000486.1 GCA_030037755.1 Terriglobia bacterium | reverse complement strand
GCAGGTTTTCAATGGCGTGCTCGTGGATTCCGGGTGCCGGCTGGGGGTGCGACCGAGCGTGCGAACGGAGGTGGAGCGGCTGGGCCATGCAGAGGATGATATATCAGATTCTGCACGTGTCAAGTACTTTGTGAGACAAAGTTAACAGTTTACACAGTTCACAGGTCCGCACTTCTAGGCTTCAGTCGGGACGTTTTTGCAGGCTGATTCTCTATCAACAGGTTGGTTCTCTATCAAGAGAGGGAGACGGCTTGTGCCGTCTGAAACGCTCAGAGATGGCGAATTCCGGATTACCGGATTCGGGATTTCCAACGCTCAATGCTTGCGGATCTCAGCCAATTCTTTCAGGAACTCGTCTCGCTGTCGCACGCGTTGCGACTGTAGGCGCGTCTTTTCCGTCACGTAGCGTTGTCCCTTGAGTTCGGAATCCTTGATCGATCGAATCCATGCCCCGAGCTGGCGGCCGATGCTCTCTGTCGCTGCCTGGAGACTCTGAAAATCGGATTCGAGATTCCGGAAGGGCGCCATGCCTTCGAGCAACAGAAGCATCGAGAGAACTTCCCCCGCCGACCCGCGCGCAATATAGAGAAAGGTGAGTAATTCCTGGTTGGTGCCGCGCTCGAATCCTTCTGCAATGTTGTTGGATACCGATACCGCCGCCCGCTCGATCTGGTCACGCAGGCTGTAGCGCCGCCGGAAAGCGGGGTTCTCAGTGAGAGTATAGATCGCCCGTCCGAGGTCGATGGCCGAGCGCCAGACGGGGAGTTCGTCGAAGCGCTGGTACTTCATGGGTGCCTCAAGCCATCAGCCGGGGGGGCTAAAGCCATTCAGCCGGCATGGGCCGGCGGGTCGATGCAACAAAGATTGCCTGACGCTTTCAGTGTAGCAGAATGCCCGGGAGCGACGCTCCAGAATCCAGAATTAAGCATCCGGAATCGGGTTCGGAATCAGGTAATCCGGAATCAGGTAATTCGGAAGCCGGAATCAGGCATTACGAATCCGGAATCAAAACCGCCGCACTTTCCCGAGGCTAAGTGACTTGAACCAACCACCATCCGACGAACTCACCACCATCCGCCCGTCTTATCTGCTGGAGGCGATCATCGACAACATCAAGAAACTCAACCCGCATTGGGAAATTCCAGTCCGGTGCTCATGGCTTCTTCTTCGCGAACGAATAAGAGTGACTGCTGAAAGAACGCGCAGCTACTGTTTGTCGAACACTTCAATTCGTTTCTCGGATTCCTTGCCAACCCTCCAGGATGTTGCCGTCAAGGTCTTGCCGTCCGCGGAGAGCTCATCCGTTCCCGTTTGCACGGTCTTGCCGTCGATGAACACCGAGTAAGTCAACTTGGTGGGAGTGAGGAGTGTCACGGTCTCCGCAAGTCCTTTCGGCTTGGATGGGAGATCGAGGCTCATCGCCGAGCCATCCGGCTTGCCCTCCATGGTGAATTTGATCGCGCGATATTCCCAGCGCATGACTCCCGCCGATGGGGTGGAGATGATCAGCGAGTCGTCGACTTCAACAAAATTGCTCTTCGCGTGATTGGGTTTCCAGCTGCCGACCCACGGGTTTTCCGCCGCAAACGCTGCCGGCGCAGAGAGAACGAACAATGCAGCTGCAACAAGGAACTTTTTCACCAGGGTATCCATTATGGTTTTCCGCCCGGCCAGTATACTCCCGGTGGCCGCTGTCGAAAATGATGCTCCCTAGCCTGAAATAATCCGCCGTACGTCCTTGAGAAGTACAAACAGGTGCATCGGATCGGTAGGTGACGGGATGAAGTCGAATTTCGCGTAGAATCGTCGCGCTTCTTCGTCTTTGGCGTGGACAGCGAAGGCGCGGATGCCGGCGATATCCGCGGCCTGAAGTGTGCGCTGCATGGCGTCCTTCAGCAGAGCTTTCCCAACCCCCTGGCCATGCCAGCGGCGATCCACAGCGAGGCGCGCGAGCAGCATGATCGGGACGGGGTGACGCGCGAGGCCCTTGGTCAGGCGTTCGGGCGCCTCTTCACGCGACACCTGCCCGACCGTAAGGGTGTGGTAACCGATGACGGCATCGCCGGCGAGACCGACATAGGTTTGTGCGGCCCCGGCCTGCTGGTTCTGCAATGGGTAGCGGAGGAGATATTGGTCCAGTTCCTCACGGCCGCAGTCGAACCCTTCAATCCTGTGATCGGGCCGGAGCTTTTCAACGCGGCGTTCCGCGCTCACGAGTTCGGCCCGGCATCAAAGAACCCCGGTTCTCTCAAAAGGCGTTCCAGCCGGGGCAGAGGGCGGGGAGGGGCGTCGAGCGCCGCCATAAAGGCTTTCCATTCGGCGGCGCTCAGACCGAAGGTCCGCCGATCAGCCAGTGCTTCATCGGCGCGCGCGAGCGCGCTTTCCAGCACGAATTCGCTGACCGAGCGATGGGAAGCCGCGGCCGCGGCCTGCAGCGTGCTTTTGGCATTGCGTGTCAGGCGCAGATCGAGCTTTTCAGTGCGTGTTGTCCGTGTGGCCATGGCTAACTCCCCTATTCTGACATTAATAATTCTGCCCGACAATGTCAAGACAATCGCCGGTAGTGGTGCCGATGCCGCTACATCGCAGAATCTGATAAGATGCTTCCCGCATTTTGAGTACACGCCTGCTTAGACAGGCACTGTTCGTGGGCATCCGGCTCGTCCTGAAAGCAAGCAGCCCCCGAAGTACGATCCGCAAGTTCAGGCTGCTGATCCAGAAAGGAAGTTCGATGAAATCTGCTCTCGCAGTCGTACGTTCAATCGCCTCTGTACTCGGAAGAGTTCTTCGTCTGCCGGCCCCGCTCGCGCAGCCGGCGACCATGCTTGCGTTGGCGCTGACCCTGGTGATCGCCCCGGTGGCGCTCGATCGCGCGCAGAATCCGCCGGCGGGCCAGTCAACTGGAACTGCGCAGGCTGGAGTTGCTGCGCAGGCCGGAGCGGCGGGACAGGCGGGGCAAGCAGCAGGTGCAGGGCAGGGCGGCGGGAACGACGAGGAGCGGCAGTATCGCGAGGCGATGGAGGACGCCGACCAGAAAATCGCCGCCGAAGTCGCGGCGCATTCGGAGCTGATGAAAAACCTCGAGTATCTCTCCACCGAAATCGGTCCGCGGCTGACCGGGTCGCCGCAGATGCAGAAAGCGAGCGACTGGACGCTCCAGCGTTTCAAGGACTATGGCATCGACGCGCACCTGGAGACCGACAACGTGCCGCACGCCTGGTATCGCGGCGAGGATACCGCCGCGATCGTGAGCCCGATCGAGCACATCATCGGTGTGCGCTCGATGGGTTGGAGCAAGGCGACGGACGGAGAGGTTTCCGGGCCGGTCTACTTTCTTGGCGACGATCCGGAGGCGGATGTCGCGCGGCTGAAGGACAAGCTCAAGGGCGCCATCATCTGCATGGGCCCGCCGGTTACCTTGGCGGGCGGCGAGGCCGATAATGCCTACGACGCCGTCATTCTTCCGCCTCGCGGTGTGCCGCCGCACGGCGCGGGCGCCGCGGGCGGGTTTGCCGGGTTCCGGGCCCGGATGCGCGTCATGCCGGAGCTCGTCCAGGCCGGCGTCGCGGCCGTGCTGCGCGACAGCGGCAAGAGGGATAGCCTCTTCAACATGGGGGGCGCCGGCATGGCCTATCAGCCGTCGGTGCTGCCGTCGGCTTTTGCCACGCACGAGGACTACAGCCTGCTCTACCGGCTGTCGCAGGCAGGCGAGGTCAGGCTGAAGCTGAATCTCAAGGGTACTTTCAGCTCGGGACCGGAGCCCGCGTCGATTACGGTCGGCGAAATCAAGGGCAGCACGATGGCGGATCAGCGGGTGATCGTCGGCGGGCACCTCGATTCCTGGGACCTCGGTCAGGGATCGCTCGATAACGGCACCGGCGCCATGGCGACGCTCGAGGCTGCCCGGACGCTGAAGGCGCTCGGCTGGCAACCCAAACGCACCATTACGTTTATCTTGTTCACCGGAGAGGAAGAAGGCGGCATCGGGGTGCGGAAGTTCCTGAAGGATCACGAGGCCGAGATCCCCAAAATCGACGGGGTCCTGATCCACGACACCGGGACCGGCCGGGTTTTCAGCATCGGGCTCGAGAATCTGTGGGAAACGGTACCACTGTTCCAGAGGATCTATCAGCCATTACAGGAGGTTTTCGATCTGAAACCGCCCGAAGCGCGCTACTACGGCGGATCGGACCACGTGGCCTTCCTGAACGACGGCGTGCCCGCCTACTTCTGCGTGCAACTGCCGGCGGGATATGGGGAAGCGCATCATAGTCAGACGGATACATTCGACAAAGTAATACCTGAGCAGGCGAACGAAGGAGCCGCGTTGCTGGCGGCGTGGGCGTGGAACACGTCCGAACTTCCGGAGTCATTACCCCATCATGGAACGCACGAGGCGCGAGGGCCGCAGTAAGTTGATCCGCGTCCAAAATCACGTTCTTTTGGTGACCCGAATCACAGACGCCGGTTCGCCAATCCTGCTATCTGTCGTAAGCCGCAATGGCACTTGAGGGTTAGTCAGCTGCGAGCGAGGCGTCGTCCACAAGGATGGCGTGGACTTCGCGGGGTCCGTGGACGCCGCGAATCAGGATCTGCTCAATGTCGGCCGTGCGGCTGGTGCCTGTAACCAGGATGATCGAGCGGCCGTCCAGGGACTTTGAGGGCCCGGCGGCGGGCAGGTAGCCTTCGAGGACCTCTTCGAGCGTGGCGACGACCTGGCTGCGGAGATAGAAGGCGATGTGGATGGGCGGAGCGAGAGACGAGAGCTGGGCTCCCTCCGTCACGCTCGACAGCGCCAGCGATCCGCTCTCGGCCAGCGCGAAGTCAACGCCGGTAATCCCGGCGGCCGCCGAGAAGCAGTGGTCCCTATAGCTCGGCGTGCCGGAATCAGCATCCGACGGCCATGCCCAATGCGGTACGCCAAGATCGTCCAGAATCGACGGCAGATCGAGCCGGGCAAGCAGGGGATTGCGGGACAGCACGACGCCGCTCGTGCGGTCGCGCTGCAGAATCTGCCCGAGCAGTTGGGGAATTTGGGCCCGGGCCTGAATCCGATGCGGTTCAACAGCGACTTTGGTCAGCTCCCGCTCGAATCGCGGGACGAGGTCGGCTGGTTCGATCGGTGGCAGGACGTTGCCGAGCGGCGGAAGCTGATCCAGGTTTGAGGGCACGCTGGCGCGATTCGGATCGCCGGTCAGCGCCCGGCGGATTGTTGCAATCATGTCTTCCCTTTTTGACATGGTCCGTCCAACAAATCCGCAATTCTTTTTGCAACAGCGTGATTCTATCACGCGGGTTGTTACGTCTAATTGTAACGGTCGCGTCGTGTTAAAGAATTATTGCGCTTTGGCACGGCATGTGCTAATTTCCTGCAACCGATCCGAGGTCTGAATCATCGGATAGGTTGCTAAAAACACCGGGGCAGCCGGGTCCCCCGAGGGAGGTAACATAAATATGGCAACAACAACAGTCAAGCCCCGAAAGGCATCATATAAGAACATCTTGCTGAAGAAGCGAGAAGAACTACTGGCCTCGATCCGAAGTGAACCCGATGCCCTGTCGATCATGCAAACGCCTGACGAAGTGGAGTTTGCGGTGAAGACGGCCGAGCAGGATCTGTCAGCCGTGACCGCCGATATGCGCAGCCGCACTCTGCGCGAAATCGATGGAGCCTTGGCGCGCGTGAGTCGCGGATCCTATGGCGTCTGCGAGGGTTGCGGTGAGGATATCTCTCCAGCCCGCCTCAAGGCGATTCCATGGGCGCGCTATTGCGTGGTGTGCCAGGAGCTTAGGTCGAGAAACTGAGTGCCTTTCGATGATTTAGCAGGCGCAAGAACGGAGGCTTTCGGGCCTCCGTTTTTGTTTTGGTATCGCCATAAGCTGTCGCCGCATGAGTCCGCTTCCCTATATTCTCTACGCTTTCGTCCCCAACTTGTTGAAAAAGCAGTGCAGATGAACCTCTCCCTTTTTACAGGACCCGGGAGCCGTCAGGCGCTTAAACGGGGAAAGCCGTTAGGTTACTGATGCGCAGGGATTTATATGGAATTTCAGGGCCGAAAAAACCACGCCTTTGATGCAGAAAAGTCTCAGTTTCGCGACGAGAATCCGGATTCAGGGACCCGCACCATGCAGCGGATGGGTTGCGGCGGAGAAGACAGCACCGCTACAATCGCCCTGAAAGGTGGATGGCGATGAACGTCTCCAGAAGAACCTATCTTCGCTGCGCCCTCCTGGCCGCCGGCGCCGCGTGGGTCGAGCAAGGTGGCCGCTGGTTGCAGGCACTTCCTTTGGGGCTGCCTGCCGGGGTACAGCTCTGGTCCGTGCGCGAACAGATGAAGACCGATCCTGACGGTACGCTGCGGAAGCTCGCCGAAATCGGCTATCGCGAGGTGGAGCTGTTCGAAACGCCGCAGTTCCCGCGCGAGTTCCGGAAGAGGGTTGAAGATGCCGGCTTGAGGTGCGTGAGCGGGCATTTCGAGCTGAGGGACATGAAGGACCCGGCAACCATCGCCGCCGCCAACGAACTGGGCCTGAGCTATATGATCCTGGTATTCCCCGCCCTGCCCCAGCTCGAGAACACGAGCGTGGATGCCAATTTCGATCAGTTTGTTCCGCTGTACGAGAAGATTTCGCTTTCCGATTACAAATGGAACGCCGAACAGCTCAACCACTGCGCGGAGAATCTGAAGCGCCATGGAATCCGCGCCGGCTATCACAATCACGCCATCGATTTCAAAGACCTCGGCGGCACCCGCGGATTCGATACGCTGATCCGGAACACCGATCCGGCGTTGGTCTGCTTTGAAATGGACTGCGGGCACGTGATCCACGCCGGCTACGATCCGATTGCGTATCTGAACGAGTACCCCACGCGCATCGAACTACTCCACGTCAAGGACCTGGCGCCGGGCTATCACGTCTCGACCACCCTCGACACCGAAGATAAAGACACCAACGCCGAAATCGGCGCCGGCTCGATTGACTGGAAGAAGCTCTTCGTCACGGCGAGCCATTACGGCCACGTGCGGCACTATTTTGTGGAGCATGAAGGCAAGATGGCGCATCCGCCGCTGGAAGCGGTGCAGATTTCTTATGAGTATTTGCAGAAGCTTTAGGATGGCAGTGACGAGCAGTTAGTGCAGGAGAATAGTAAGTGGTGAATGGTAAATGGTGAATAAGACCCCGACTTTCTAGTAGCTCTAGCTATCGCTCTTACTGTTTACTATTCGCCATTCACCATTCACTGTTTCTCTGGCCGTTCGCCACTCTAGAAATTGGCACGAACTCCGATCTGCGCTGCGAATGGAATGCCCACCGTCGTTCCCGGCCCGAAGAAATCGCCGAGAGCGCCTGCCGGAACCAGGACCTGCTTGAAGCTGGTGATGGGAGTAAAGGAGGTGCAACCCGCATTCGCGCACAGCTCGGTGAGATTCGCGAGCTGGCTCGGCGTGGGATCGATGTTGGGCAGCGCGGCGATGTTGGTCACGTAGTTGGCGCCGGGATTGTTGCGATTGAAGAGGTTGAAGAACTCGATAAACGGCATCACCGACCAGCGCTCGTTGATCTGCACGGGCCGCGCCACGCGCATATCAAACTGGATGTAAGGCGTGCAGCGGAACTCGTCGACCGACGTCTGGACGCCGTTGATCACCGCTCGATCGTCCAGCGTGTCGCCGGTTCCGTTCACGTCGACTGGCGTGGTGAGGGTAATTGGACGGGCGCTCTCAGCCTGGCCAAGCAGCGAGAGCTCGACGCCGCCCGGCGCATGAAAGACTCCGACGACCACGAACCTGTCAGTCACGTCTTCGCCCGAAGGTCCGAAATCGCCGGGCCCGAAGGCATGCAGCGGATTGCAGACGCCGTCCAC
>JASHQD010000485.1 GCA_030037755.1 Terriglobia bacterium | reverse complement strand
TGGCCGCTTCCAAGTTTGCCGCCGCTGACGCCGCCCGGCTGATCTTTGGACGCGCCAGCGAGATCGTCATCTCACTGGTCGCCGTGGTCATCTTGGTGACGCTTCTGAACACCGTGTTGATGGACGCGACGCGCGTCCTGTTTGCCCTTAGCCGCGACGGCCTCTTCTGGCGGCGCGCCTCCCTGGTTGCCGTGAACGGAACGCCCCGTCCGGCGCTCGCTTTGGCAACGCTCGTCGCAGTCGGCATGGTGCTGAGCGGTACGGTCGATCATTTGATCGCGATCGCGGGATTCTTGTACGTCGCCAACTACTGTTCGGGGTATATTTCGCTCATCGTTCTGCGCCGCACCCAGCCGGACGCCGCCAGACCATTTCGTGTGCCCGGCTATCCCGTGCTTACACTGCTGATTCTCGCCGGCAGCATCGCCTTTCTGATGGGAGCAATCGTCAGCGATCGGACCAATAGTATCTACGCGCTGCTCCTGTTGCTGGCTAGCTTCCCGCTACGACGGCTGTTTCGCGCCAGCCGTTAGAATGGTCTCCATGCCACTCCGCGCGATCACGCGAGCCGTCAGCCCATCCCTGAAGGATTGCCAACTGGCGTTCATGGAGCGGCGGCCCATTGACGTTGCGAAGGCCATCACGCAACACCAGCAGTACGAAGAATGCCTGCGATCGCTGGGAATCGTGGTGGTTTCGCTGCCGGCTCTGCCAGACCTCCCGGATGCCGTCTTTGTGGAGGATCCGGCCATTCTGTTGGATGAGGTGGCCATTATGACGCGTATGGGCGCGGAATCGCGGCGCGGCGAATCGGCCAGCTTGGCCGAAGCGATCGCGCGATTTCGTCCGTTGCATTGGATCACCGAACCGGGAACGCTGGAAGGCGGCGACGTGGTACGCATCGGCTCCACGCTATTTGTGGGAAGATCGACGCGCAGCAACGACGCCGGGATTGCTCAGTTGGCTGGTGAAGTGACGCCGCTCGGATACAGAGTGCAGTCCGCGGAGATACAAGGCTGCTTGCATCTCAAATCGGCTTGCACCTATCTGGGAAGGGACGCGCTATTGGCGAATCGCGCCTGGGTTGACATGCGACCGTTCGGGAGAGCGCGGGTCATCGACGTTGCGCCCGATGAACCGGCCGCCGCCGATGTATTGGCGATCGACGACACGATCATCATCCCGGCGTCATTCCCGAAAACTGCGCGCATTCTCGACCGGGCGGGCTGGCACGTTCTTCCGATCGATGTCTCCGAGTTACAGAAAGCGGAGGCAGGGGTTACGTGTATGAGCGTGATCTTCACCGTCGCAGATTCATAAACCGGAATTTCCATTATCGGCTTCACGCTGTGACCGGAAGGGAAAAACGGTAAACTCTGAGAGCCCGGCTTTCTGACCGGAACAACTTCCGGCGTCAGCATCCAGGCGCGATCGCCTGCGGCTCAATGCTATTCTCTTTAGCGGCCTTTAGTTTCCGCAAACGACAGAGGAATTACGATGCCCGAATTCACGACCCTGATCAGCGGCTTGTCATTCACCGAATGTCCACGATGGCACAACGGGCGACTCTACGTTTCCGACTTCTATACTCACCGCGTCCTCGCCGTGGCCATGGACGGCACGGCGGAGACAGTGGCTCACGTACCCCAGCAACCTTCGGGACTCGGTTTTCTCGCCGACGGGCGGATGTTGATTGTGTCCATGCGCGACCGCAAGGTTTTGCGACGCGAGGCCGACGGTTCACTCGTCGAGCATGCCGATCTCTCCGGTCTGGCTCCATGGCACTTGAACGATATGCTCGTCAATCCCGACGGCCGGGCTTGGGTGGGCAATTTCGGGTTCGATCTTATGGGCGGCGCCCGGGCGCGTACCACCGTGCTCATCTCGGTGGAACCCGACGGCACGGCTCGGGTCGCCGTTGACGGACTCGGTTTCCCGAATGGCATGACGCTCACTCCCGACGGTGGCACGTTGATTGTGGCCGAATCAACAATGAACCGGCTCAGTGCCTTCCACGTAACCTCGGGTTCGTTGGGCGAACGCCGGACGTGGGCGGCTTTCGGCGATCCACCTGGATCGACCAATGCCGCGGAATTACTCGAGGAAGTGGAGGTGGCGCCGGACGGTATCTGTCTCGACGCGGAAGGCGCGGTGTGGGTAGCCGACGCGATGCACAGTCGGTTGCTCCGGGTGGCCGAGGGTGGGCGCATCATTGAGGAACGAAAGACCGGTGTCGGTGCGTTCGCCTGTATGCTGGGGGGAGACGACGGCCGCACGCTATTCGTCTGTGTCGCGCCTAGCTTCCACGAGGCTGAGGCGTCGACGACCCATCGTGCGTCGATCTTCATGACCAGGGTCGAAGTGCCTCACGCCGGACTGCCCTAGTGGCGAATAAAGGCCAACAGCGTCGGAGAACGCAGTCGAGAAGGTCGATCCCGCGGAGGCGTTGAGGTAGGAGTGAGGCAACCGAGAAGATTGGGAGGCCGTTCGGTTAGAGCAATCGCGTCTCCGGCTGACATACCGATTTGCCTTCGCCGCGTGACGACCTGGAGGGCCCCGGTGTAATCGCGCCCTTACCTTAGGCACCTTGTCAATCGGACAGGAGATGATGCCGCCCCTACCCCTGCTATCGCGTTCGCTGCTCCAGGATCTTCTGATCCGGCGCAAAGCAGCGACAGAACTGCCCCCACCCTCGCTTTTGACGGCGCCCGAGACCATCCTGCAGTTCGGTTCCGGCAGGTTCCTGCGCGGCTTCATTGAGGATTTCGTGCAGCTCGCGAATGCTGCAGGCGATTATTCCGGCCGCATCGTGGTGGTGCAGCGTGATACCGATCATCGCTCCGAAGCCGCCGAAAGTCAGGACCATTTGTATACGCTGATCCTTCGCGGTGCCGGGGAACGCGGCCAGACGGAGGTGAAGCGCATCATTGCGTCCATCAGCCGCCAACTGGTTGCCAACCGTGATTGGAACGCGGTTCTCGCTGTGGGTGCCAATCCACAAATCCGGGTGATTGTGAGCAACGCGACAGAAGCAGGCCTTTCGCTCCATCCCGCCGACACGCCCGATTCTAATCCGCCGCGGAGCTTTGCGGGCAAACTCACGTTGCTCTTGGCTGAGCGTTGGCGCTCGCCGGCAAGCCGCGATGCTGACGTGGCCGTAATCCCGTGTGAACTTGTCCAGGATAATGGTCCCTTGCTG
>JASHQD010000484.1 GCA_030037755.1 Terriglobia bacterium | reverse complement strand
GCGCATTCACTTCATTCAACCCCTGAAAGAGCGCATCGTGCGGGAAGTTGGCTATGGCCTGTCGCTCGAAGGGGCCTCAGCCGCCGATCTCGTCAAGTCAATGCAGTCGAAAAGTTAGCCGCTCGTCGAGAGAGGGAAATCTGCATGAACAGCGCAGAGATGCCGTCGCCGCCGATGGATGCCCCAAGGCCTGATGGGAAGATGTCTAGCTGGTCACTCCCGACCGCAGAGGGTCAGTGATTGCGTGAAGGTGCGTAAAACCAAAAGCCCTTGGCTTCGCGGCCAAGTCGAAGTCGAGGAGCATCTTCAGGTGGCGGATCCATGAATCCAGCAGAGAAATACGACGTACTTGTGCTCGGTGGCGGGACCGCCGGCAAATTAGCCGGCTGGATGATGGCCAAAGAGGGGCGTAGAACCGCGGTCGTAGACCGGAAGTACATCGGCGGCTCTTGTGTCAACATTGCTTGCCTGCCAACTAAGAACGTCATCCATTCGGCAAAGGTCGCGTCGCTGGTGAACCGTCATCGAGAGTTTGGGATTGAGGCCGGGCCGATCAGCATTAACATGGCGGCAGTTTACGCCCGAAAACGAGACATGGTGGACGGCGTGATCCAGGTCCATATGAATAAATATCGCGCGGCCGGAACCGAACTGATCTTTGGTGACGGCATGTTTACTGGGCCTCGGACCCTTCACGTTGCGTTGCGCGATGGGGGCGAGCGCACGCTCACGGCTGACCGCGTGTTCCTGGACCTTGGGACCCACGCCGCCATGCCCGATACGCCCGGATTGCAAGAGTCCAAGCCGATGACCCATATCGAGGCACTGGAGCTGCAGCGGCGTCCCAAGCATTTGATCGTGCTGGGAGGCGGCTACGTCGGCCTTGAACTGGGCCAGGCCCTTCGCCGGCTGGGAAGCCGCGTCACCTTGATCACTCGCGACTCGCAACTTGCCGCCGCTGAGGATTCCGACGTTGGAGCGGCGCTTCTGCAGCTATTCCATGACGAAGGTATCGACGTAGTGGCCGGCGCACACGTCCTGAGGGTCAGCGGTCATTCCGGTAGCCAGGTCAGCCTTGAGCTCCAGAGCGGAAACGTCACGCGAATCGTTGAGGGAACCGACATCCTGGTGGCAGTCGGACGAGTACCCAACACCCAGGGCATCGGACTCGAGAAGGCGGGAATCGAGATCACGGAGAAGGGACACATTCGCGTGAACGATCGCCTGGAAACCACCGCCGCGAACGTTTGGGCGATGGGAGAGTGCGCGGGCAGCCCCTACTTTACGCATGTATCGGAGGACGACTTTTTTGTCATTCGCGAAAACCTGAATGGGGGCCACCGCAGTACAAAGGATCGACTGGTTCCGTATACTGTCTTCATTGATCCGGAGCTCGCGCGCGTAGGTCTTAACGAGTCACAAGCTCGAGAGAAAGGAGTCCCTTACCGCCTTGCATCCGGGCCGGTCGAGGCCTTCTGGCGGCCATGGACAATTTCAGAGAGACGGGGCTTTTTGAAGACGCTCGTCGACGTGCACAGTGACCGCATTCTGGGATTCACGGCGTTTGGCCCGGGAGCAGGCGAATTGATGAGCACGGTTCAGGTCGCGATGCTGGCCGGACTGCCGTACACAGTCTTGCGAGACGCTATCTTTGCCCACCCGACGATGACAGAAGGGTTGAAGGGATTATTTGTGGGCGTTCCACAGCGGACGGAGGATCGTGCCGGGCAGCGCCCACGCGCCTGAATTATCGCGTATTGAGCGGAAAGGCGACGTGTCGATTGAGCGTACGTTGAGCGCTGTCGACA
This sequence comes from Terriglobia bacterium, assembly GCA_030037755.1. Classification (GTDB taxonomy): domain Bacteria; phylum Acidobacteriota; class Terriglobia; order UBA7540; family UBA7540; genus Gp13-AA77. The sequence goes on along the minus strand of JASHQD010000484.1, from coordinate 739 downwards.
GCCTGCGTCTCCATTGGCCGGAGTACCTGATGGAAGCAGGAGAGACGGGCCTCTATTTGTTTTCTGCATGTGCAGTTGCCACCTTGTTGTGGCATCCGGCTTCTCCGCTTCAGCCACACCTCCCGAGCGACGCGGTTCGCCGGATCTTGATGGGAGTGGCGATGGGCGCCACCATGGTCGCAATCGTACTTACGCCGTGGGGCAAGCAGTCCGGAGCGCACTTCAATCCCGCGGTCACACTAACGTTTCATCGACTAGGGAACGTGGCCCCATGGGATACGGTCTTCTACTGCACCGCACAACTCGTCGGTGCTGTCGTCGGCGTGGCGCTCGCCTCATTCATGCTTCATGGCGCGCCGGCAAACAAAGCGGTCCATTACGCTACCACCGTGCCCGGCATGCACGGGGAGGCCATTGCGTTTGTTGCCGAGCTGGCGATCTCGTTTCTCTTGATGAGTGCGATCCTGTTTGCGTCTAATCACAGAGCCCTGGCGCCGTATACACACCACTTTGCCGCCGTCCTGGCAGCGGCATACATTGCCTTCGAATCCCCGTTGTCCGGCATGAGCACGAATCCGGCCCGGACGTTCGGTCCGGCGGTGAATGCCAGCTACTGGCACGCCCTTTGGATTTATTTCACCGCGCCACCCCTCGGCATGCTGGCGGCGGCTGAGGTTTTTCTTAAGGCCCGTAAAGGCGAAGGCCCTTACTGCGCCAAGCTGCACCACCACAACGACAA
>JASHQD010000483.1 GCA_030037755.1 Terriglobia bacterium | reverse complement strand
AAAACGGCAAGACTCAGCGTATAGCTCGCCAGCACCGACTTCATGCTGAGCGGGGTCACTCGGAGGGCTTGGGAAATCACCGGCACCGCCGTGTTCAACACAGTGGTGTCGAGCGACTCCATGAAAAACGCGACTGCCACCATCCAGGGAGCAGCCTCTTGCTCGTTACCGAGGGCGGTGAAGGAGGGAGAACGGTGTCCATCGCAGCCATAACAGCGTGTACGTGAAACGGACACAGTACAGGGGCAAGGCGAGAACGCACAAGGTCTACGTGCTGTAGCGGCGCTCTACGAGCGCCGGCCTCAGCTTGAGACGTTCGGCGCCTGCATGAGCGCCGGCCTCAGCTTGAGACTTTCGGCGCTTGTATGAGCGCCGGCCTTAGCCTTTGGGCGCTCATAGAGCGCTTAAAACTTTCGGCGCTCATAGAGCGCCGCTACAGCGACCTGCAGATCACCGCGCGGCCTTCAAAGCAGCGGCCACCTGCGTCACGCGCGCACCCTGGTGCTTTGCCACCTCAAGGTCGGCCGCGGTTGGCGGAGCGCTATTCAGGCCGGAGATCGACGACGCTCCGTACGGAGTCCCGTGGCCCTGAACAATCCTCTCGTGAGTATAGCCGGTGGGCACAATGATGAATCCCAGGTGAGCCATGGGGATGAACAGAGAGAGCACCGTGGTTTCATTTCCGCCGTGCGGCCCCGCACTGGAAGTAAAGGCGCCAGCCGCCTTCCCGTTCAGCTTACCTTGAAACCAAAGGCTGCCCAGGCTGTCGATGAACGCCTTCAACTCCGCCGAGGTGTTACCAAAGCGCGTCGGCGTGCCCAGTATGATGCCGTCGGCCCACTCGGCGTCGTCAAGGGTCGGGGCTCCGTACTCGGCGAGCATTCTGTTGCTGCGCTCTTCCCACCCTGGAACCTTCGCCATTACGGCCGCAGGAACGATCTCAGGGACCCGGCGAAGCCGGACTTCGGCCCCGGCTTCACGGGCCCCTTCACCGACGGCCTTAGCAAGGGCCTCGACGGAACCGTCACGAGAATAAAACACAACCAGGATCTTTGCTGTCTTAGCCTCTGGCACAGACTACCTCCTATCACCTGGCTCTACTATGGACTACCGGACACGATGTGTGCTCGCCGGTTCTGGTTTTTGAGCCTTGGTTTTGTTTTCCAGCCTTGAAATCAGCGAACCATTGCATTGATGCGGCGTCCGCGCACGCCGGCACTTCCGCATCCTCTGGGATTACCGTCGAAGGCGAATTCAGAAACCGGCAACCCGCACAATGAGCTCCATTCGATGCTGCCGGCCAGGCTCGAGATTCACCGCGAAATCGCTGACGTTGCTGGTCTCGATACAGATCATTTTCTGCCACTCATCATCCGCCAAATCCGACATCGAGTGCGCTTTCTCTACCCACGGGTTCCACACAACGGTGGTACGTGAGTTTTCCTTCGCAATGCGGGTGCGACGATGCAGGATGGGATCCTCCAGGTCGACCGCAGCACTGGTGTCGAGATAGATGCGATCCGTCTCCGAGGTGATCGCGACCTCGCCCTGCTGTGTCTTTTCCCGATTTTGGTCGGTTTTATCGAGATAATGAACTCCATCGAGACCGCGCACTCTCGCTTTTTCAATCTGTCCCACCCGGTGATACGCGTGCAGAGCCTCCTCGAACCGCAGCGGCGTTGCCCCCGTGTTCGTCAAGATGAGCTCGAGGCGGAGCTCTGAACCGAACGTGGCCCGGTGGACCAGGCGAAAGTCAGCGGGCCACCATTTTTTCGTATCCGGGCCGCTTTCCGTGAACATGCTGACCGTGGTGGTATTTCCAGTTTGCGCGATCGACTCGAGTTCCCACGCCTTCGTGCGCACGAACCCGTGGGCCGGCGCTTTGGGATCGCCCTTTTTGTCTCCAAACCATGGGAAACACACCGGGACGCCCCCACGGATTGCGCGCCCGTCCTCCCATCGAGACTCTGAACTGACAAAAAGCACTTCTTCTGCCCCGGCGGGCTTCCAGGCGGTGACGTGCCCTCCGTGCAGGTACATCTCCCCGGTGGCCTGGGGAGATGTGATACGCACTTTGGACAGCCCGCCGTTGCCTTCGACGACGCTCGCGATGCCCGGTATTCCGAACTCGCGATCCAAGCCGGCAAGCGCGGCTACAGCTTCCATAAAATAACCTCACTCGGGAGAAGGCAGGACGTCCACAATTGTCCCGTTGGCTCTGATTAAGGCTTTGGGCTCGATCCGTTTTCCAGGGGAGCAAAGAGTATGACGACCGAGCGCGCAAGAGCCCGGTACGTACGGCCGGGAACGGTCGGGCAGTGAGCGCAAAGTGCCGACCAGGGCGCGGTCTGCCATTCCACAATATCGTTAGGTGAGTCGAGACCCGTGTCGATAAATCGGTACCACGATCCGCTGCCGTTCGCGACCGCCGGCAGCTCGAATTCGAGCGATTCCCAATAAGCATTCAAGATCTGATAGAACATCAGCTTCTCATTTGGGAATTCCGCGCTGAACGCCAGGCTGTGCGAAGAATCGCTCCAGTCCGGTTGCCCAAGCTTGACGCCGTGCCAGACCTTCTTCGCCTTGCGCAGGATTTGGTTGAGGCTGAGGTGAGGCTGCTCGTGGTCCACATCGCGTCGCAGACGGCGCGTGTTGAGCAGCGTTACGAACCGATGTAGATCCGCGTGCTTCTGAACCCGGGTCCAGTCGAACCAACTTATCTCATTGTCCTGACAGTAGGCGTTATTGTTGCCGTGCTGGGTGCGCCGCACTTCATCGCCCATCAAAACCATCGGCAGACCCAGCGAGACCAGCGTCGTGGTCAGAAAGTTTTTCACTTGCCGGTTTCGAAGTTGTTCCACCGCGGGGTCGTCGCTTGGGCCCTCGACGCCGCAGTTCCAGCTTCGGTTGTCGTTCGCGCCGTCGGAGTTATATTCGCCGTTGGCCTCGTTGTGCTTATCGTTGTAAGAGACCAGGTCATTGAGGGTAAAGCCGTCATGGCAGGTCACGAAGTTGACGCTCTGCTCAGCCTCGCGTTCCTTGTGACCGT
>JASHQD010000482.1 GCA_030037755.1 Terriglobia bacterium | reverse complement strand
CCTCAACTGGGGCCCTTATGGCGATCTGTTTACTTACGATTCCGAAACCGAGCGGCTGACACTCCACCAGCCGGCCACAACGGCCGAGGAGACCGAAAGCGTGACGCAAGCGACGAGTGACGAATGAGTTGTCGGTTGACGGTTGACTATATCCGGCAACCGACAACCGACGACCGACAATCGAGAAGAGAACCGTTTCGTGCCAAACGCAAGAACCTCAGCGCTCAATAGCTCCGGGAACCGGTCACCGCGCCTGGCGCCGTGGAGCGCTTCCGGCGGAAGCATTGCGTCGTGGCTCCACGACCTGCCGATTCTCGCCGGCGGACTTGGTCTGCTTTATGGCCTTGTCGCGCTCAGCCGTTACTGGTCCGGCGCCGTAAATGGTCAAGCCGAAATCCACCTGAACCCGGGGGCACTGCCCGGATACGCGCTGCATTCGGTCACCCGCATCATGCTGGCCTACGTTCTGAGCCTGGCGGTCACACTCGTCTATGCCTACGTCGCGGCGCACAACCGGCGCGCTGAACGCTTTATGATCCCGCTGCTCGACACCCTGCAATCCATCCCCGTCCTGAGCTTCCTGCCGAGCGTGATGGTCTCGATGGTCGCGTTGTTTCCGGGCCGGCAGTTGGGAATCGAGCTGGGATCGATCGTGCTGATCTTCACCGGGCAGGTGTGGAACATGGCGTTCAGCGTCTACTCCTCGATGAAGAGCGTGCCCAACGATCTGTTGGAAGCGTCGGAAGCGTACGGACTCAGTTGGTGGCAGAAGCTGGTGCAGTTGGAATTGCCCTATTCGATGATCGGGCTGGTCTGGAATTCCATGATGTCGGTTGCGGGCGGCTGGTTCTTCCTGATGGCCTGCGAGATGTTTGTGCTGGGAAATCACGACCTTCGTCTTCCCGGACTCGGCTCCTACCTCCAGACGGCTGCGAACGCCGGCGACATGCGGGCGATCCTGTGGGGCGTGTCGGCCATGATCGGCGTCATCGTCCTGATGGATCAGCTCATCTGGCGCCCGGCCATCGCCTGGAGCCAGAAGTTCAAGTTCGAACAGGTGGAAGCCACCCAGGTTCCCCGCTCGCCGATTCTCGATCTGCTGCGGCGATCGCGCATCATCGCGCGCGCCGATCGGCGCCTGCTGACGCCCGCCCGCCAGGCTTTGATCCTGCACTTTTCACGCGATCGGGAGTCTGGTCAGAATGCGTCCGCAACCCGTGCCGCCACCCGTCCCATCACGTGGGTTGGCCGCGCAGTGGGGGCGCTGGCCCTGGGTGGAATCGCGTACGCCGTGTGGAAGATGTTCGTCGCGCTCGCCACCCTGTCACGTGTGGATCTGCTCGCCATCTTCCGCGGCGCCGGAGCAACCTTCCTGCGTGTGGAGTTTTCGCTGCTGCTGGCGGCGCTCTGGACGATTCCGGCCGGTGTCTTCATCGGAACGCGGCCACGCATCGCCGCCGTGGCCCAGCCGATTGCCCAGGTAACGGCATCCATTCCCGCGACAGCTCTCTTCCCCATTGTGCTGCTTCTCCTGATCCGCGCCGGCGGCGGGTTGGGAATCGCATCCATCATTCTGCTGCTTCTCGGCACGCAATGGTACGTGCTATTCAACGTGATCGCGGGCGCCAGCGCCTTGCCCACTGACTTGAAGGAAGTCTGCGATGTTTTCGGCATCGGGAGATTGGAGCGCTGGCGCAAATTCATTCTGCCGGGCATCTTTCCCTTCATGATTACCGGATTCATCACCGCGTCGGGCGGCGCGTGGAACGCCAGCATCGTGGCCGAGTACGTTCATTTTCGCGGCCAGACGTTTTCGACCGTGGGGCTGGGCGCCGTCATCAGCGGCGCAACCGACGCTGGAAAAGTCGCGGTGTTGCTGGGCGCCACCGCCGTTATGGCGGCCATGGTCGTGACCCTGAATCGGCTGGTGTGGCGCCGGCTCTACTTTCTGGCGTCGACGCGGTTCAAGCTGGAGGCCTGACCGTGCTGTAGCGGCGCTCTATGAGCGACGGCCTTCCGGCGACATTTTTCGGTGCTCACACAGCGCCGACCTCGAATTCTTCAGACTTTCGGCGCTCATAGAGCGCCGCTACAGCAAATTGCTACGGCAAATTGGGTGAGCCGCCTTTTACCGGCGGATAATACTCGCCTTTGTGATGCCCTTGCGAGGTAATAGATCAAGTTGTCCTTGTAAACCTACTCCGAGTCGATTTAGAATCTCGGCCACGCCGTTTGACAAACTTCGACCCGGTATCCGCTGCCGGGTCAGTGGGGGTAAGTGAAATGCTTGTACGCCGGTTAGGTTGTCTCGCGGTCATGTGTCTGGGAGCGGCAGTTTGCACCGCTCACGCTCAGGGATTACCGGGATTTCTTGTGGCCCCGCAGTACGCGGCCGGCGAGGATCCCTACGCGGTGGCGGTCGCCGACGTAAACGGCGACGGCATCCCCGATATCGTCACCGCCAGTTCGGTCGACAACACGGTCAGCGTGATGCTCGGGAACGGCAATGGCACCTTTCAGACCTTCACCGAGTATGCCGTCGGTAATGAGCCGACATCGGTCGTCATAGCAGATTTCAATCAGGACGGCATCCCGGACATCGCGGTCACGAATTACTATGACAACACGGTCGGTGTACTGACCGGCCTCGGCGGGGGAACTTTTTCGTCGCAGATCACCTACGGGGTGGGAGGCGGTCCGATCTCGCTGGCCGCAGGCGACGTCAATGGCGATGGATATCCCGACCTTGTCGTGGCAGACTCCACCGCTACGCTCAACTGCACGAGCTCGTGCAGCTTCATCGGCGTCCTGATCAACAGTGGCACCGGCGGGTTCGATAAAACGGTTTCCTATGCTACCGGCACCGAGCCGGTTTGGGTCACGCTGGGAGACTTCAACAACGACGGCAAGCTGGACGTGGCCACCGCGGATTTCGTTGGAAGTCTGACGAACAACAACCCGGTCAGCGACACCGTCAGCATCCTGCTGAATAGCGGGAACGGCAAGTTCCTGTCGCATGTGGACTACACCACGGGACCGACGGGCAGCGGCCCGGTCTCGGTTGCCGCCGGATTTCTCAACTCGGATTCCAACCTCGATCTCGTGGTTGCCAATTCATTGGGCGATACGGTCGGCGTTCTGCTGGGCAACGGCAACGGCACGTTCCAGTCTTACGTTGACTACCCCACCGGCATGAATCCCCATTCGGCCGTGCTGGGCAATTTCAGCAGCAGCGGATTCCTCGACATCGCTGTCGCCAACACGCAAAGTGATACCGTCAGCATTCTCAAGGGCAATGGCGACGGCACCTTCCAGGCTCACGTGGATTACGGAACCGGAACCGACCCGCTCGCGGTGGCGGTCAGCACGCTGATCAGCGGGGGAGCGGCTGACCTCGTGGTGGCCAACGAATATGTCGATAACGTGAGCGTTCTGATGGGAAACGGAAACGAGACCTTCCAGGCACGCACGGATTACACTACCGGCGATGCTCCCCTGTCGGCAACTGAAGGGGACTTTAATAACGACGGAAAGCCTGACGTGGCGGTCGCCAACGCCGGCAGCGGCACGGTGAGCGTCTTTCTCGGGAACGGTGATGGCACGTTGCAGCCTGCCACCGCCTGGCAGACCGGAGGCACAAGTCCGTTCTCGGTCGTGAGCGGTGCATTCGCCGGCGGCGACATAGCCGATCTGGCAGTGACAAACCTGGCAAGCGGCAACGTCGGCGTCCTGCTCGGCACCGGAACCGGCACCTTCCAAACGGCGGTCGAATACACCATTGGAAGCGGTTCCGATCCCATCTTCGTGGCGACGGCTGATGTCAACCAGGACGGCGCGCTGGATCTGGTGGTGGCTGATTTCACCGCCGACAACGTCAGCGTCCTGCTCGGTAACGGAAACGGCACCTTCCAGAATCCTGTCAGTTACGCAACACAACTAGGTCCGCATTCGGTGGCGATCGCGGACATCAACGGCGATGGCATTCCCGACCTTACGGTCGCCAACAGCCTGAGCAACACGGTCAGCGTCCTGTACGGGAATGGCGATGGCACCTTCCAGACCCAATTGACCTACAACGCCGGCCCGGAACCGATCTCGGTGGCGACCGGCGCTCTCGCCGGCGGGAGCGCGAACGACGTCGTGACCGCAGACGTCACCGGCAACGAACTTTGTGTCCTGGTGAATAGCGGCGGCGGCGCATTTCAACCGTACACCTGCTACGGAGTGGGATTCAATCCGGAAGCCGTCGGAGTAGCCGATTTCAATGGTAACGGCGCCCTGGATCTCGCCTCGACAAATTCCAAGAGCGGGACGGCCAGCGTGCTGCTCGGGAATGGCAACGGCACCTTCCAGACCCATCTCGATTACGGCGTCGCGGCCAGCCCCTATGGCATGGCTATCGCGGACTTCAATCTCGACGGCGCTCCGGACATGCTGGTGGTCAACAACGGAAGCAACAGCGTCAGCATGCTGCTGAACATCGGCGGCACCTTGATGACATCCACCAGCTCGCCGAATCCGTCGAACTACGGACAGACGGTCACCTTCACGGCCACCGTCGCAGCGAGCGTGAACGTCACGGGGCGGGCGGCGCCAACCGGCACGGTGACCTGGTACGCCAACGGCTCCCAGCTCGGCAGCGGGACTCTCACCGGCGGAACTGCGACCTTCGCCACTTCGACCTTGGGCGCGGGCAGCTACACCATCACGACCTCGTATTCCGGCGACAGCAACTACAACCCGAACAGCGCTCCGTCGTTCACTCAGGTCGTTAATGGATCGGCTGCGGTAACGCTCTCGCCGACCAGCTTGAATTTCAAAATTGTCGTGATCAACACCACAAGCGCAGGCCAGGTTGTAACGCTGACCAATTCCGGTACCGCACCGCTGACGATTACCAGCATCAGCACAACCGCCAGCTACAACCAGACGAACAACTGTCCGTCGACCGTGCAGCCGAGCCAGAACTGCACGATCACCGTGACCTTCGCGCCGACGAAGATCGGAACCACCACCGGCACCTTGTCAGTGGCGGACAACGCCAGCGGCAGCCCACAGACGGTGTCGCTGACGGGCGTCGGAACGGAAGTCAGCTTCTCACCCACGACGCTGAGCTTCGGCAAGGTGGAGGTGGGCCAGACCAGTGCTCCCCAAACCCTCACCCTCACCAACGTCGGAAGCACCACCCTCACGATCAAGAGTGTCGTCATTGGCGGCGCGGATCCCGGCGACTTCGCCCAAACCAACACCTGCGGATCATCGGTTGGCGCTGGTAAGAGCTGCACTTTCTCGGTGACCTTCAGTCCGAAGGCGACCGGCAAGCGGTCAGCACTGCTCGAGGTGGGCGACAATGGCGGGGGCAGCCCGCAGACCGTGATCATGCAGGGTCAGGGAGACTAAATCAGCCATCCGGACCGGGCGGAATCTCAGTTTCGCGGGTTCCGCCCGCTTCCGCCGCGTCCCTCAATCACGTGTTAACCTCGGGCTATGCCCAAGCACAGTGCCGGCCTGATCCTGTATCGCCGTCGCGGCTCAAATCTGCAGGTCCTGCTTGCCCATCCCGGTGGTCCATTCTTTGCGCGCAAGGACCTCGGCGCCTGGAGCATCCCCAAAGGTGAACACGAGCCCGGCGAAGATCTGCTCGTCGCGGCGCAGCGCGAGTTTCAGGAAGAATTGGGATTCCGGCCCGAAGGCGACTTCCTGGCGTTGGGGTCCGTCACGCAAAAAAGTGGGAAAGTCGTACATGCCTGGGCGTTCGAGGGCGATTGGGACCCAGCGCGAATCGAGAGCAACACTTTCTCGATCGAGTGGCCGCCGCACTCGGGCGAACAGCGAGATTTTCCGGAGGTTGACCGCGCGGAGTTCTTTGACGTCGAGGAGGCGCGCCGCAGAATCAATCCCGCGCAGACAGAGTTTCTCACCCGGCTGCAGCGATACCTGGCGGAGTCGCGTCCACCTGCCGATTCTTGAACATTCACGCCGGAACTCATACTATTAGAAAGCCATGATCACGATTCAGCAGTTCACTCGAAAGCTAGCCGCGGTACCCGAAGAAGAATTCACACATGAGAGCGTGCTGGATTATCTGCGACGCTATCCTGTCGACCTCGACAGCCTCGATCCGTATCTCTATTTCTGCGCGGATCACTACACGCGCAACCTGATTCAAAAGACGCCGCTCTACGAGCTGCTGGCGATCTGTTGGGACGTGGGTCAGCGAAGCCCGATTCACAATCATGCCAACCAGCGCTGCTGGATGGCGATCGCCTATGGCCGGGTCCAGGTCCAGAATTTCCGCGTCATCGGGCGGGATGCCGCGGCTGGTTACTGCGAACTCGAGCCGACCACGAATTTCATCATCGATGCCGAACGCCCTGCCGAGGTCGATCCCGAGGAGCCGATTCATTCCGTCGCCAATCCCGGATCTTTCGGCTCGCGCGCTGTGACCCTGCACATTTACTCGCGGCCTTTCGATACCTGCGAGATTTACGACATCAGGGCCAGGCGCGTTGAAACCGTGACCCTGACCAATACCACCGAGTTCGGCGCGTTGAAGTCGGACTTGAAGCTCGAAAAGGCCGCCCTGGTTCAATAAGCAGCCGCAGACCCATCGCACCACCCATTTACAGGCTTTACCCACACCTGCCGCACCTTGGGGGAATTCCATGAAACGACTCGCCATCCCGATCCTGCTCGCCATGGCGGCGATTCCACTGCCGCTCGCAGCCGCGAATCCGAAAGCCGGCCAGCAGGGCAAGAAGCAGCTCACGCCGGAGATTATCAATTCCGGCGGGGGCCGGCGGTTCTTCGGCGGCCTGATCCGGCTCGAATGGCGGCCCGGGACTGAGCAACTGTCGTACATCAAGGTCGAAGGCGAACCTCCCAAGATGCAGATGAAGATCATGCTGCGCGACGCCGCTTCCGGCAACGAGCAGGAAGTGCCGGAGCCCGCGGGCGATCATCATCTCAGCCTGTTCAGCTACAAATGGTCGCCGCAGGGGGACAAGCTGCTAGTGGAGGGCGGATCCGATCTCTGGCTGATGGACCTCAACGGCGGCGAGCCACGGCGCCTGACGGCAGATGAGGAAGAGAAGGAGAATATCACGTTCTCGCCCGACGGAACTAAGGTGGGGTTCGTTGAGAACAACAATATCTACATGGTCGAAGTCGCCACTGGCTTGCAGAAACAGCTCACAACCGACGGCAACGAGAACCTGATGAACGGCAAACTCGATTGGGTTTATGAAGAGGAACTGCTGCAGCGGGGTACCGCTCCGGCTTACGTCTGGTCGCCGGACGGCAAGAAGATCGCCTACCTGAGCCTTGACGACACGCCGGTGCCGAAGTATCCGGTCACTCACTACATCTCGGACCACGTTACGCTCACCGACCAGCGCTTCCCCCAGCCCGGCGATCCCAATCCGATTCCAGGCATGCACGTGGTAACCGTCACCGAGGATGAACCGAAGATCTGGAACTATCCCCTGAAGGCTCCCGAGGCCGAATACATCAGCCCTGACTTCACCTGGACCCCCGATTCGAAAAACGTGGCCTTCTCGACGATGAACCGGAGCCAGACGGACCTGAAGGTGCACCTGTGGGATGCCGAATCGGGCGCCGATCGCACGCTCCTTGAAGAGCAGGACCGGTATTGGATTAACGCCATTGACGCGCCCAATTTCCTCAAAAGCGGCAAGGAGTTTCTCTGGCTCTCGGAACGCGACGGCTGGCTGCACTTGTATCTCTACGATATCGATGGCCACCAGGAGCGCGAACTCGGCACCGGCGACTGGGCCGTCGATCGTCCCTCGCTCACCAATCCCGGCCTGACCGCTTCCCAGGTGGACGAGAACACCGGCTGGGTCTATTTTCTCTCCAACAACCCCGACCCGCGGGAGCGCCAGGTCTACCGCGTGCGTCTTGAGAGCGGCGAGATGCGGCGTCTGACGAAGGACGCCGGCACGCATGGCGTGGAACTCTCCCCGGACGGCAAATACTTCATCGACAATTTCTCCAGCATCACCACGCCGCCCGAGACGCGCCTGCTGACGGCAGACGGCACGGCGGTGGCGACTCTAAACAAGATGAATGATCCCTGGACTGACTACGCGCAGGGCACCACCGAATTCCTGACCTTGAAAGCCGACGACGGCACGCCGCTCTACGCCCGGATGGTCAAGCCGCCCGGTTTTGATCCCAATAAGAAGTACCCGGTGCTGGTGGACGTCTACGGCGGGCCCGATGTGCAGATCGTGCGCAACACCTGGGGCGACACCAGCGCGGAAGATCAGCTCTATGCCGAGCGCGGCTACATCATCTGGAGCCTGGACAATCGAGGCTCCTCGGGACGCGGGCACGCCTTCGAATCGGTCATCTTCGAGCACATGGGCCAGCACGAGGTGGAGGATCAGCTCGCCGGAATCAGCTACCTGAAGACGCTGCCTTATATTGACGGCAATCGCATCGGGGTCCACGGCTGGTCCTATGGCGGCTACATGACTCTGGAACTGCTCACGCACGCGCCCAACGTATTCAAATGCGGCGCGGCCGGCGGGCCGGTAACGGCCTGGAAATTCTATGACTCGATCTACACCGAACGCTACATGCGCACGCCCCAGGAGAATCCGGAGGGCTACCACGATTCGTCGCCGGTCAACTTCGCGGGCAAGCTCACGGCCAAAGTGCTGCTGATTCACGGCACCGACGACGACAACGTCCACATGCAGAACACCATGAACTTCGTGGAGGCGCTGGTGAAGGCCAAGGTCCCGTTCGAATTGTATCTGCAGCCGGGCGAAAGGCACGGATTCGCGAGCCCGTCGGCAAGGCTCTACCTGAGCGAGCGCGAACTGGAGTTTTTCAAGGCGAATCTCTAACGGCGCTACAGGCCCAGCATGGCAGTGTCGTCAATGGTGTAGACCACGCGGTAGTCACCTTCATCGAAGCGAAGCTTACGAGCGATGACTACCCTGCCGGGCCCCGGTCAGACGTGTCCCGGCGGCACGGCCCGCATATTCAAGCGCGCGCTGGACCAGAATGATGCCCCAACTGATTTTTGGCAACTCCGCCCGGGGTGCAGACATCTTGACCGTAGGGGGGTGAGGTGAGGTATGCGCGCCAAATTTCCCTGGTTGATGCTTCTCGTTTCCTGCTTGATTCTGTCAGGATTTGCAAGGCAGGCCGCGGTTCCGCCGCAAGCCGCGCCGCCGGACGACCGCCGCATCACGCTTGACGTCGTGGTCACCGATCATTCCGGGAATCCTGTTTCCGGTCTGCAGCAGCAGGATTTCACCGTTCTTGACAACAAGAAGCCACAGAGCATTCTCTCCTTCGCCGCCAGCGGAAGCGCCGGCAAAGCGGCGGACTCCACCGTGCAGGCCGAGGTGCTGGTTGACGCGGTCAATGCCCCCTTCCAGGGCGCGGCTTTCCAGCGGGACCAGCTGGCAAGATTCCTGCGGCGCAACAACGGCGAGCTTCCGCTGCCCGTCTCTCTGGGCCTTATTGCCGACACGCCCTCCAGCCCGACCGCGGCAAGTGAGGACGGAAATGCCCTTGCCGAAGAGCTGGAGTCCAACCAGTTCGGCCTGCGCAATATTACCCGCTCGCAGGGATTCTACGGCGGGCAGGAACGCGCCCAGCTCTCGATCACTGACCTCGGACGCTTCGCCTCGAATGAAACCAACCAGCCGGGCCGGAAAATATTGATCTGGCTCGGTCCCGGATGGCCTCTGCTCACCGGACCGGAAGTGCTGCTCAGCAATAAGGACCAGCAGGAACTCTTCCGCACTGTCATCGGGCTCTCCACGGCCCTCCGCGAGGCTCGCATCACCCTGTACAACGTCAGCGCGACAACCCTCAATGGTTCGCTGGGCCAGGCCCTTTACTATCAGACCTTCCTTAAAGGCGTTAGTTCGCCCAATCAGATCCAGAACGGCAACCTGGCGCTGCAAGTTTTCGCCGTTCAGAGCGGCGGCCTGATTCTCAACGAAAGCAACGATCTGGACACCTCGATCGCCGACTGCCTCCGCGACGCCAGGTCCTACTACACCCTCTCTTTCGATTCTGCCGCGGCGAAGCGTCCCGATGAATATCACAGCCTGCAGGTGAAAATCGACAAACCCAAACTTGTCGCGCGCACGCGCACAGGATATTACGCCCAGCCGTAGCTGCCCAAAGCCCGCTGCCCACTTTGCGGTTGAAATTCGCGGCGGTGTGTCATAAAACGGCCGCCGCTCTCGTTATTACAAGATGAAATGAGACTGGCCGCCGGCCATTTATGGCTCGAGGCAGCTCAGAGCCTTTTCGGGCGATCTCCGTGAGGTGAGGACTGGGGCTATGTTGGATCGCACCACGACGGGTCGGGACACGGCGATGGAGGGTAGCGGTGATCGTTGCGCTGCAATCTCTCTCGCTTGACCTCCGCCATGCCGCCAGAATCTTCAAGAGCGCTCCTGTATTCGCGCTCACCGTGATCGGCACGATTGGCATGGCGCTGGGCTTCAACACCACGCTCTTTACTATCTTCAACGCCTACGTGCTCCAGCCCTACGCGGTGCGCGATCCGTACAGCCTGTACGCGATTGCGTGGAACACCAGGTCGGGCGTACGGAGTCTTACTTGGCGGGAATTCGCGGATCTGCAACGCCGGAATCCGGCGTTTTCCGACGTCTTCGCGAACGGAAACACGATTCAGATTCCAAGCCAGGGCCTGATGGGCCGCGCGGTTTCGGGAAACTACTTCACGGCCCTCGGAGCGAGTGCGGCGCTGGGAAGGACGCTCGTGCCCGAAGACACCGCGGGCGAGTACGGAGCGCCGGTCCTGGTGCTGAGCTACCAGACGTGGCAGAAACGATTTGGCGCTGATCCCAAGATCCTGGGCAGGAAGATCATGGTCCGGGACACGTTCTATGAGGTCGTGGGTGTGACGCGGCGCGGTTTCATGGGCGTAAGCACCGCCGTGCCGAGCTTCTGGATCCCGCTCACACGCTCGGCCCCGGGAACCAACAAGAACCAGATTGACGTGCTCACCGGCCGCCTCAGAGATGGAGTCACTCCGCAGCAGGCACAAGCGGCGCTTGCGGTCTGGAGCCGCCAGGAAACCGCCAGTCTTCCCGAGGACGACAAAGCGACCGGCGTCATCCTCCAATCGCAGGCCACTCCCCTTCCCTTGGACAAGGACTCGCTTGTTTTCTTCGCGCCCATTTTTGTCTCCTTCGGACTCGTCCTTTTGATCGCGTGCACCAATATCGCCAACATGATGCTCGCCCGGGCAATCGCCCGGCAACGGGAGGTCGGGATTCGCCTGGCTCTGGGCGCCCCCCGTTTGCGACTGGTGCGGCAACTGCTCGCGGAAAGCATCCTGCTTGCGCTGCCTGCGGCAGCATTGGCGTTCGCCGTCTCAGAAGCTGCCCTGCTGCTGATACAACGGCTGGTGTTCGCGACGCTGCCGCCCTTGATGGGGCCGATGGTTCAGTTTCGTGCGCTCCCTCCAAACTCCGCCGTCTTCACCTTTATCCTGACGGTGGCGGTGGTGGCGGCATTGGCGTTCGGATTGGCGCCGGCCCTTCAATCAACGCGGCCCAACCTGGTATTGGCTACCCGGGGAGATTTCAGCAACGAGTTCCGTCCGGCGCGCCTCCGCCGGATGCTCGTGGTCAGCCAGGTCACGGTGTGCCTGCTGCTGCTCATCTGTGCCGGCGTGCTGCTCCGCGCCACGCGCAAAGTGGAAGCCCTCGATCCCGGCCTGGTCACGCGGGGAGCGTTCCACATCGAGGTCGACTCTCAGTATCAGAGCAAAGTGGTTGCCCGGCTGAAGTCGCAACCAAACCTGGAGAGCCTCGCTGTCGCCTGGCAGCCTCCTCTTTACGGCCGATTCCCGAGTATCCCCGCGACATCGAACGAGCACGGGGACGTCAACTGGGCGAAGTATGACTTTGTTTCGCCGGAGTATTTCTCGGTTTTTCGCATTCCGTTGCTCGCCGGAAGAAATTTTACGGCGCAGGAAGCGGCCGACGAGGCGCCGGTGATGATTGTCAGCCTGTCTACGGCGCGGCTCTTCTGGCCTGGCCGCAACCCTTTGGGACAATCGATCCGGCTGGCTGACGATCCCAATCTCAAAGGCAGGGTGCCTCGCTTCCGCTCCGCCCAGGTCATCGGAGTGTCCCGCGACGTCGCCAGTGAGAGGGTGAGCGATGGGCTCGATTCCACGTGCCTCTACTTTCCCACCAGTCTTGCAAGCGCGGGAAACGGTTCACTGCTGGTCCGATTCAAAGAGGACGCCGACGTGACGCCGCGCGCCCTGATCGCCGCGCTCGAACAGGCTGCGCCCGACGCGCAGTTGATCCATCCGATGGACGAAGTCCTCGCGCTGGAAACCTACAT
>JASHQD010000481.1 GCA_030037755.1 Terriglobia bacterium | reverse complement strand
TCAGGATTGCTGAGTTGAGAGCCGGGGTCGTCATTCTCGTGCTGAGGGCCTAATGAGCTGGCGAGAACGGATTACATCGGATTCTTCAGTTTGCCACGGCAAGGCCTGTATTAAGGGCACAAGGGTGATGGTGTCAGTGATCCTCGACAATCTTGCGGATGGCGACGCACCTGAGCAAATCGCTGCAGCCTACCATGTCGCTCCGGAAGACATTCAGGCGGCACTCCAATATGCTGCTGAACTTGCTGCCGAGCGCATGATTCCCCTTGGAGCCTGAGGCTTGCGATTCAAGACCGATGAGAACTTACACCCAGAAGTTGCTGCCATCCTGAACCAACACGGGCACGACGCAGTCACGATCTGGGACGAGGACTTGCGTGGCGCATCCGACCTTGACGTGGCGGAGGCGTGCCGTCGCGAGCACAGAGTCTTAGTCACACTTGACGCAGGATTCGGCGATATCCGGCGGTATGAGCCAAGCTCCCTCCCCGGCATCATCGTGATGCGTCTGGCGCACCAAAGCCGGAAAGCCGTGGTCGCAGTACTGTACAGGCTCCTAACGCTCCTGGAAGGGGAAGGCGTTTCCGGAGCTTTGTGGATTGTGGACGAGCAGCGGGTGCGAATACGTTACGGCTTTGGCGCCGAGAAACCATAACTGAGATCGAGCTCCCTCATGGGTAACGACGCAATCGCGGACTCCTTAACCGAGCACAACATCACGACCATCAAGCTCGGCGGATTCGACATCGACGGCATCCTGCGCGGCAAATACATCAGCCGCGAGAAATTCGATTCCGCCGTCAAGAACGGCCTCGGCTTCTGCGACGTAATCTTCGGCTGGGACTCGTCGGACGTGCTCTATGACAACGTCAGCGTCACCGGCTGGCACACCGGCTATCCCGACGCGCTTGCCCGAATCGATCTCTCCACCTTCCGCGTGATCCCCTGGGAACCGGGAACTGGGCTCTTTCTGGTCGATTATTTCGACGAGAAAGGCGATCCCCTCAGCTTTTCGCCTCGCGAAGTTCTGCGACGCGCGGTGGCAAAAGCGCAGGGGATGGGCTTTGAGCCCGAAATAGCGACCGAATTCGAGTTCTTCCTCTTTCGCGAGGATTCCCACTCGATTCGCACCAAGCACTATCGCGATCTCACGCCGCTCTCGCCCGGCATGTTCGGATACAGCGTGCAGCGCACCGGCGTTCATTCAGAAATTGCCCACGCCATCATGGACTCGATGCGCGATTTCGGCGTGGAGCTCGAGGGTTTTCATACGGAAACCGGCCCAGGCGTGTACGAAACCGCGATCCGGCACGACAGCGCTCTGGTTGCCGCCGACAAAGCGGCACTCTTCAAGAATGGTGTGAAGCAGATTGCGGCGCGACACGGGCTGGTGGCGACGTTCATGGCCAAATGGAATCACGATCTGCCGGGCGCGAGCGGGCACCTGCACCAGAGCCTGTGGGATCGCGATCGCTCGCACAATTTGTTCCATGATCCCCACTCCCCGCACGGAATCTCCAGCTTGATGCGGCACTACATCTCAGGCCAGTTGCAGCTCATGCCGGAATTCACCGCGTTCGCCTGCCCGACAGTGAATTCGTACAAACGCCTCGTCCCCGGCGTTTGGGCGCCGACCAATGCGACCTGGGGGATCGACAATCGCACGGTGGCCTTGCGTGCCGTGCTCGGCCCCACACCGAAATCCGTCCGCGTGGAATACCGGCTGGCCGGCGCCGACATCAATCCGCACCTGGCCATTGCCGCCAGCCTGGCAAGCGGACTGCATGGCATCGAGCACAAGCTCGAACCTCCCGATCCCGTACGTGGGAATGCTTACGAGACCGAGGCACCGGCGCTTCCGCGTTCGCTCGACGAAGCGACGCGAAGATTGAGACAAAGCAAGGTCGCGCGCGAGTTGCTCGGCGAAGAATTCGTGGATCACTATGTGCGCACGCGGGATTGGGAAGTCCGGCAGAACCAGCGCGCGGTGACGAATTGGGAGTTGGAGCGCTACTTCGAGATCATCTAACAATGCGCTGTAGCGGCGGTGTCCTCACCGCCGGCCGGGCAGTGTAGCGTCCTTCATCGCCGGCCGCGCGCTGTAGCGGCGATGTCCTCATCGCCGAGTGTTTGTGCTCCGCGCGGCGGTGAGGACACCGCCGCTACAGCGAAGGAACCATCTCATGCCCGAGCCGGTGGCATCCATCGTCAAGTTTTGCCTCGTGGCATTGAGCTCCGTCTTCTTTCTGGTCGATCCTTTCGCGGCCATTCCCGTATTTCTTGCCATGACCCCCGGCGATTCCGCCCTCGAGCGGCGCCGGACCGCGGTTCGCGCGGGTCTGACCTGCCTGATTGTGCTCTCGGTGTTCGCTGCCGCCGGCGGCCTGATCTTCAAAGTATTTGGAATCACGCTGCCCGCTTTCAAAATCGCCGGCGGCGTGATTCTGATCATCATCGGCCTCGAGATGCTTCAGGCGCGGCCCTCCGGCACAAAGCAGTCGCCGGAAGAGCAGGCCGAAGGGACCGCGCGTGAAGCCGTCGGCGTAATCCCGCTCGGCATCCCCATGCTGGCCGGACCCGGAGCGATTTCCACGGTGATGATCCTGATCGGCGACTCGCACCGCTGGTGGAACTACGCGGTCGTTTTCGGGGCGATCGTGTTGAGCTCGCTGGTATCTTACCTGGTGCTGGCCGCAGCGGACCGCGTGGGCAAGTACCTGGGCGAGACCGGCATCCGGATCATGAGCCGCCTCATGGGCCTGCTATTGACGGCGCTTGCCGTCCAGTTCATCATCAACGGTCTCGCCGACCTGGGCATCGTTCACCAGCCTTGAAGTACGCGGCCTGGATTCTCTTCAGACAGAAAAGCGAGGATCACGGATGATCTCGACATGGTCTTTCCCCAACCGTATCGTCTTCGGCTGCGGGGCAATCGAACAGTTGCCGTCAATCGCAGGCTTGCTCGAGGCGCGACGCCCGCTCGTGGTAACCGACCCCGGTGTGGCTCGATGCGGGCTGCTGGCACGCATCACGGGACTGCTCGGAAATTCCGCGTACGCGGTCTTTGATCGCGTGGAGGGAAATCCCACCGAAGCGAGCGTCTACCCGGGCGTCGACGTCTATCAGTCCGGGCGCTGCGACAGCGTGATTGCGCTGGGCGGCGGCAGCGCGCTCGACGCCGCCAAGGCCATCCGTCTGAAAATCACCCATGACTTGCCGCTCGAAGAGTACGACGACCTGAAGAACGGAGGAGATCGCATCACCGCCGATCTTCCACCGATGATCGCCATTGCGACCACGTCGGGCACGGGCAGCGAGGTGGGGCGTAGCACGGTGATCACTCTCAAGGCGACAGGTCGCAAGACCGTGATCTTCAGCCCCCACCTGATTCCCTCGGTTGCGATCGCCGATCCCGAGCTGACCTTCGATCTTCCGGCGCATCTCACCGCCGCGACCGGCATGGACGCCATGACGCACAATCTCGAGGCGTACCTTTCGATCGGATTCCATCCCATGTGCGACGCTATCGGGATCAAGGGCGTGGAAATTGTGGCCCGGAATCTGCCCGTGGCCGTCCGCGACGGCCGAACCGTTGAGGCGCGCACCAACATGATGGCCGCCGCCATCATGGGCGCGGTGGCATTCCAGAAAGGACTCGGCACCGTGCACTCGCTGGCGCATCCGCTTTCGACGGTCGCTGGAATGCATCACGGCCTCACCAACGCCATCCTGCTGCCGCACGTCATGCGATTCAATCTGCCGGTCTCGCGCGATCGTCTGGCGGACGTGGCGGTGGCGCTCGGCGTGGACACGCACGGCATGACCGCCGATCACGCGGCGCTGGCGGCGATCGATGCTATCGAGAAGCTCAACGACGAAATCGGACTCCCGAAGCGCTTGCGCGATGCCGGCGTTCGCGAGGAGATGATCCCCACCATGGTTCCGCTCGCCATGGCGGATGGGTGCCGGTTGTGCAATCCGCGGACGACATCAAGCGAGGATATGGAGATGCTCTATCGAGGGGCGTTCTAGAGTTCTTCAGTTCGAAGTTGTTCGGTTCGAAGTTCTTCAGTTCGAAGTTCTTCAGTTCGAAGTTCTTCCAGTTCGAAGTTGTTCAGTTCGAAGTTCTTCGGTTCGGAGTTCTTCAGTTCGGAGTTGTTCAGTTCGGAGTTGTTCAGTTCGGAGTTCGGAGTTCGACGTTCGGATTTCGGAATTCGGAATTCGGAATTGTGAATTTGGAATTCTGCCGGGCCGAGGCCTGATCACGTGGCAACCATAACACGATTCGAAGACATCCAGGCGTGGCAGAAGGCTCGCGAGCTGGCGCGCGAAATCTACCGGCTCACCTCGCGAGGCGGACTCCAGAAGGATTACCCGCTGAGAAATCAAATCTGCAGCGCCGCCGTCTCTTCGATGAGTAATATTGCCGAGGGGTTCGCCCGGCGATCGAGTCGTGAGTTCACGCGCTTTCTCGACATCGCCAGGGGCTCTGCAGTTGAGGTGCAGTCATTGCTTTACGTCTGTCTCGACGCCGGCTATATCGACGAGGCCGAGTTCCAGCGCCTGCATCAGCTCACGCGGGAAGTGACGGCGCTCATCGGAGGCTTCACGACCTATCTTCGTAACCTCAGCGGGGACAAGAAGTGAACAACTCCGAACCGGACAAAACCGAATTACGAAGCGCCGAACCGCAAACCGGAGAACTTCGAACTGAACAACTTCGAACTGTGCAACTCCGAACCCCGAACTCCGAACCCCGAACGGTAGCGGACGAGCGCGACCTCGCCCGCCTCGGCTACGCCCAGGAACTCTTCCGCACCATGGGCGGTTTCTCGAATTTCGCCATCTCGTTCGCGATCATTTCGATCCTCACCGGCGCGGTTACGCTCTACGACTATGGCCTCGCCATGGGTGGGCCGCGCGAGATGTCGCTGGGCTGGCCGCTGGTGGCGATCTTCTCGCTTGCGGTCGCGGCCAGCATGGGCGAGATCGCGTCGGCGTTTCCGACGTCAGGCGGAATGTATCACTGGGCGACGATTCTCGGCGGTCCGGGCTGGGGATGGTACACGGCATGGTTCAATATCCTCGGCCTGGTTGCGACCATCGCCGGCATCGACTACGGTTGCGCTCAGTTTCTGATGCCGCTGCTCGGCCTGCCTTCGAAGCCTGGCGTTCTGCTTGGCGTGTACGGCGCCGTGCTGGCGTCGCACGGGCTGATCAATCATTACGGCATCCGGCTCGTGGCCCGCCTTAACGATGCCAGTGTGACCGTGCACATCCTCGGCGTCGCGGC
>JASHQD010000480.1 GCA_030037755.1 Terriglobia bacterium | reverse complement strand
GCCAGCAGATCGACCGGCAGTGGGAAGACGATGGTGGTGTTCTTCTCGGCGCCGATCTCCACCAGCGTCTGCAGATATCGCAAGGTTATGGTCACGGGTTCGCGCGCGATCAGCGCCGCGGCCTGCGACAGCTTCTCCGCGGCCTGGAACTCGGCGTCGGCGGCGATAATCTTGGCGCGGCGCTCGCGCTCCGCCTCGGCCTGCTTGGCGATGGCGCGTTGGAGGTCCTGCGGCAAATCGACTTGCTTCACCTGCACCTGCGTCACCTTGATGCCCCAGGGCTCGGTATGCTCATCGAGGATGCCCGCGAGGCGCGCGTTCAGCTTCTCGCGCTGCGCCAGCAGATCATCGAGTTCGACTTCGCCCAGCACCGACCGCAGCCCGGTCTGCGCCGCCTGCTCCACCGCGTAGCGGTAGTTCTCCACCTCGACGATCGCCTGCGTGGCGTTCATCACCCGGAAGTAGACCACGGCGCTGACCTTCAGGGATACGTTGTCACGCGTGATGATGTCCTGAGGAGGGATGTCCCAAGTGATGGTGCGCAGCGAGACTTTCACCATCTTGTCGATGGGCCACCAGATGAAAATGACGCCGGGGCCCTTGTCGCGAGCAATCACCCGGCCAAGGCGAAACACCACCGCGCGCTCGTACTCACGAAGAATGTTCAGGGACTTGATGATCCAGACCAGCACGATGAACACAATCACGAGAATGAACGTGTTCGAATCCATATCATCCCCCTTTTTCACTGCCGATTTTGTGATTGCCGATTTTCTGATTGCCGATTGACGATTGCCGAATGCCGATTGTCCGGCCCCGTGTTCGGGTGGTTTCCAGCCATTCACCGGTCCGCGAGCGTCGGCACGAACAACTCTGAACTGTACAATCGGCAATGGTCAATCGGCAATCGTCAATTCCTTCTCCTTCTGCTCCGGTTCGACAATCAACTTCAATCCTCGCATGCCGCGTACCCGGACGCGCGTGCCGGTCGGAATGGCCTCGGCGGCCTGCGCTTCCCAGACTTCGCCGCGGATGACGATCCTGCCTTCGGGCGCGAGATCGCTTTGTGCCACGCCGACCGCGTTGATCATTCCCTGCTCGCCGGTGATGGCCTTCTTGCGGCTCGCCATAACCGCCAGACGCAGCAGAATGGCGCTGATCACCGCCACCGGCAGGGTCACGCTCAGCGCCGTCGAGAATTGGATTTGCGCGCCCGGCAACGGCGACTGCACCAGGATCAGCGCGCCCACCACCATGCTGATGATACCGCCCGCCGTCAAAACCCCGTGCGAGTTCGCCTTGACGTCGAGGCCGAAAAGAGCCAGAGCCAAGGCGATCAAGATCACACCCGTGTAATTGATGGGCAGCATGTGAAACGCGTAGAGCGCGAGCACGATGGCGACCGCGCCCGTGACGCCCGGCAGGATCATGCCGGGATGCGTGAACTCCACATAGAGGCACAGCACGCCGAGCGCACCGAGAATGAAAGCGATGTTGGGATCGGCGATGCGCGCCAGGAACCGCTCGCGCGACGTCATTGCGTACGGGACGAGGTCGGCGCCCGAGAGATGCAGCACGGTCGTGCTGCCGTCGAATCGCGTGATCGTTCGCCCATCCAGCGATTTCAGCAGGTCCTGCGCGCCCGGCGAAATCAGATCGATGAGGTGATTGTCGAGCGCTTCCTTTTCCGTGAACGATTTGCTCGAGCGAACGCCATCCTCGGCAAGCTGCGCGTTCCGGCCACGTTTCCCGGCGATCGACCGGATGTAGGCGGCGGCATCGTTCTCGATCTTGGTTTCCATCGTCTTGCCGACGTCGGCGTTGCCCATCATCACCGGATGCGCGGCGCCCGTATTGGTGCCCGGAGACATGGCGGCGACGTCCGCCGACAGCAGCACGAAAAACCCCGCCGACGCGGCGCGGCTTCCGCTCGGCGACACATAGACGATCACCGGCGCCCGCGAGGCGATGATCGCGCGAATGATGTCGCGCATCGAGGTGTCGAGACCCCCGGGCGTGCTCAGCTCCAGCAGGACGGCCGCGGCGCCTTCATCGTTGGCGGCATGGATGCCGTTCTCGACGTACTCCGCCGTCACGGGCTCGATGATGTCGTCCAGCTTGATTTCGACCACGGTCGAAGCGTGAGTCGCCTGGGGCGGGGAATTCGAGGCCAGAAGAAAGACCGCGCCCGCAAACATCGCGGCGCCGACCGAGAGCCGGAGAGCCGAGCGCGTTACCTGTGCCAGCGGATCACGGCGGCATCTTCGGCGGCGCGCGCTGCGAATCGATCTCATGGCTGCACCCTCCGGTGCTCGATATCGTCGACGAACCGCCGGGCGGCCTCGTCATTCGGACTCATCGACAGCGCCGTGCGCCCCTGGTCCAGGGCGAGTGAAGTCTGGTTCATGGAAAGATACGCCTGCGCCAGCCAGAGGTGCGTGACCGCGTTGTCGTCAAATAAGAGGGCCGTCTTGAACTGATCCGCCGCCTGCTGATGCCGCCCCTCACCCTCGTACACTTGGCCCAGCACCAGGTAGACTTCGCTGTTTTCCGGCAGCAGCGTGCTCGCTTCCTGGAGTTCGCGCTCAGCCTCAGCAAGCCGGCCGTCGGCCAGTAGGCGCTTGCCCTGGCTCAGGTGCGCCTGGCCGTGTTCCGTCGGATTCTCCTCCGAGAGCCGCGCCTCCACCGCATTGTGCAGCATTACGCCGAGCAAGCCGAACGCCCGGCCGTCGTAGTGCTTCTTCAGACGCAGTTCAGGAGCGAAATTCTGGCGCGGATCGCCGCCGCTCCCGTGCGCCGCCAGCCATGCTGTCTCCCGGCGTTCACCCTGCGAGTCCTGCACTTTGTCGAGAACAACCGCCAGCAGGGTATGCGCCTCGGGATCGTCGTCCTGCTGGGCCAGGCCGGCGCGCACATATTTGGCGGCATCCCCGTACTTTTTCAGATGCCAGAGGCAAACGGCCGTGTTGAAGTTGAAGTCCGGATCAAGGGGATCGTCCTTGATCGCGCTTTGGAAATTGGCAAAAGCTCCCAGGAAATCGCCGCGGCGCGCGCGCACCACTCCAAGATTATTGGCGGCCTCGCTCAGCGGCACCTGCTTGTCGAGCGCCGCGAACGACGCCTGCGCCTTCACCTCGTCGCCGGTAAAGTAATCGTCAACCCCGAGCAGGAAGAGCGATTCCAGGTAGTCTGAATCCTCCGAACTCAGCTTCTGCAGCCAGTTGGCCGATTCGGTGTACTGCTTGTGCTGGAAGTAGTGCTTGCCCAGTGCGAACGCCGCCCTGTGATCGGAAGGGTCAAGCCGATCCGCTTCTTTCAGAAAATGGACACGGGTTTCCTCATCGCCGGCCAGGATGCCGCGAATGTAATTCTCAAATGCGTCCAGGCGGACGGGCGGAAAGCTCCTGGCGAATTCGTCCTCGTCGCCGGCCGTGAAATTGGGATCGTGCGTGGCGAGCAGCCGATACGCCAGCCGGTTCTGGACGTCGACCAGATCCGAGAGCGCGCCGCTGGCCTCGATGCGCGGCGTTAGCTTCAACGTGTGGGACTCGAGAAGCTGGCAAGACGCGGTCAACCCGTTGCCCGTGACGCTGAACCTGCCCACCACCGTCCAGTCTACGCCCAGGGTCTCGGCGACCTTGTAGGCGCTGGCCAGCGTGATCGGAGTGTCCGGCGGAATGCCGAGTTGCTCGTACGCCGCATTTCGCTCCTCCTGGTCGAGGACGTACCGTCCCGGGCCCTCGAGGCGCACAGAAAG
Organism: Terriglobia bacterium; assembly: GCA_030037755.1. Taxonomy (GTDB): domain Bacteria; phylum Acidobacteriota; class Terriglobia; order UBA7540; family UBA7540; genus Gp13-AA77. Next base: position 2,890 of record JASHQD010000480.1, on the reverse strand, counting down.
AAGTTGCGCGAACGCCTCCGAGATCCAGCCGAGGTCGGCGTTGGAGCTCTCGTTTTCAAAAGGCAGGACCAGGATGGTTCGGGTTTGACCGGGAACCGCCGCCGCCCGTCCGACGGGGAAGACGAGCACAGCCATCACCAGCCCCAGAAGTTTCTTCACGACAGTATTATAGCAGCGTGACCGGCACCCCGTACCCCGGCAACGGCTCAGACATCCTAACCTGCTGCCCCCGCTGGCGTTCAAACCGCGGCGCGCCCTGCGAGAGAAGGCCAAAACGCCGGGGCTGCTCGCTATTCCGGTAACCGTATTAAAAGATGAGTAAATCAGTAATTTCCTGTAGATCAAACTCTGAGACCTATTGATACGCTTCCTTGCGTAACAGACGGAAGGGGGGGTATGTTTCTCTCAGACAATGGCCACCGTTACGTTCTCATCCAGACCCTCGCTGATGGCGCCCCGAAGGCCCTGAAGCCGGTGCCGAACCTCAGTGCCGGCGAACAGATTATTCGGGATCTGATCGCGCGCGGAGAAGATGGCTGGTACCTCTTTGATGCGAAAGAGAGCCGCAGTGTGTGGCCGCGTGACGCCCGCCAGGGCTCGAAGAATCCAAAATGAGCCACTTGTGAGGGCTTCGCCGCTTTGTACCTATTCTCCCGTCGCGTGTCTCTCGTTTCTCACCTCGAGCCGCCGTGTTGCTCCTCAGGCTCATTGCGGTTCTTTGGGACCGGACGGCGGCATGGCTGCAGATGAGGACTCGATCTGACGCATCAGGCTGCGCGCTTGTGCGGCAAATCGGCCGTCGGGATCGAGGCGCACGTAAGTTTGCATCTCGACGTAGGCCTTTTGGCTGTTGCCTTGCCGGAGGTAAGCAGCCGCCAGCTTGGCATGCAGGTCGGAAGACCCTTCGGGACCGAGCGACACCGCCCGCAGCCACTCGTTGGTAGCTTGGGGGTAGAGCCCCTGGTTGTAGTGAGCGGATGCAAGCTCGTCATACAGCAGCCAGTCCTTGGGCGATGTGCGCAGACCCTGCTCCAGCACAGCCTCGCTCTCCGAGAATCGCTTTTCACTGTTTAGAACGCGCCCCAGTTGCGCAACGCTGTCCGCGAACCCGGGATCGCACTTGACGGCTTCTCGCAGCGCCGATTCCGCCGCCGGCAAGTCGCGCTTGGAGATGAGCACGGCGGCGAGACTCGTCTGGGCGCGCGCATAGCAGGGGTATTCCTTAACTGCAGCGGCGAAATCGCGTTGGGCTTCGGGCAAGCGGTGAGCATCCAGTTCGCGTACGCCTTTGGCGTAATCTTTGCGCGCTTTGCGCGGAGCGTTCATGTCCGTCAGAAGCGGAAGGGGAGCGTCAGACTCCGCAGTTTTGGAAACTCGCGTGAGAACGATTTTCACCGTGACGGCGGCCTCGCCGTCGCGAAGATTCAGGGACTGTTCGCAAGGGTAGTAGCCCTCGGCCCGCACGGTGAGCCGGTAGAGCCGCCGGCCGGAGGGAAGGTCGTCGATCTGGAAGTGACCCTGGGAATCGATGGATTGCTGCCCGACGGTGGTGCCGTTGTCACCCTGCACCGATACCGTAGCGCCGGAAGGAATAGGCTGGCCGCCCTCCGTGGTGACGTTTCCCACAACCGACACCATGGTCGACGCGTCCCGCTGCGCCGCACAGGGGAGGCCCAGGCTTGCGAGGCAGATCGTCAGCCAAAGCACACTGTGCCTCGCGAATCTCCGCCTTGGCTGAAGAGTGGCCGCGAACAGCGCACGCGTCATCTCGAGCCGCCTCTCTTTGCCGCAAGTCTAACTCCACGCCTTTGATGATGCAACGATCGGGATTGACCGATCTGGATTGGGCTGGTAGTGGTGTCACTTAAGGCATCGTCATTCCAGCGAAGCGGGAATCCACAGCGGAAAGCACCTGGCTTCGCTCAGGATGACGTGTTTCGCTCGGTATGAACGGGATTCGAATTCTTCACACCTTCTTACGGCCGGGGCTGGAGGACAGCGCCCTACGGGGCTTCGGGCCCACCCGGTCTGCCCTCGGCATTTAAAGCGTCTCTGAGCTGTACCGCGCGATGAGGCCGGTGCGTACGCCGTGCCGATACATGCGCCGGAAAAACCATGAAGCCAGCACGAGGTACACGAAGGCCAGGCCCACACCGGATGCGAGCGGCCCCCATGATGGCGTCCCTCCGGAGACAATGCTGCGAATATTTTGAAAAACATAGGATGGCGGAATGATTCTCCCGACGTCCTGCATCCACTTTGGCAGCGTCGTTATCGGGTAATAGACGGCGGCAAACGGAGCGATGAAGGCGGGAATCGGCCACACAAACCACTCCGCGGCCGGACCCAGTCTCAGCACCATCCCACTGGCAGCAATGCCCAGAGCGATCCCGAAGAGGAACAGGATGAGAAGGGCCGGGAAAAGCACGACGCCATAGCTGAAGAACGACAAGCCGAACACGCCGCTGGCCACGAGGAGCATAAACACCAGTCCGACGAAGCTGGTGACAACGCTCGACAGGACCAGGCCCGCCAGGTACTCGGAAATCCGCAGGGGCGAAGCGAAGATATTCAGAAAATTGCGCGACCAGACGTCCTCGAAGAACGTCATGGTAACTCCCTGCATCACGCGTGAGAAGAAATCCCAGAGAAGCACAGCGCCGAGCAAGGTGGCGACAAAGTTCAGCCCCGCAGCCGTGACCGCGCTGAGATAACGGCTCATGAATCCCCAAAGCACCATGTCCACGCCCACCCATGCAAACAGCGGGACGATGCGCGCAACACTCCCGCGCATCAGGTAGAACTGGCGAAGCATAATGGCGGCGGAACGCTGAAAGTTCATGCCGGGCTCGTCTCCAGGCTCAAGGGTTCGCGCGCTACCGCGATGAAC
>JASHQD010000479.1 GCA_030037755.1 Terriglobia bacterium | reverse complement strand
GCATCCGACACACGGTTTGATCCCGAAGGCCGAGGTCAGGCGCTTGATGAGGTCACCGAGACCCACTGCCTTCCTGCCCGGTAATCCCGGCAGCTTGACCTGATGATGAGCGGTCTTCGCCGCCGCGTCCGGCTGGGTGCTCGCGTGGCCGGCCGTCGGCGGCTGCGGCGTCCTCGACCCCTCAGCAGCGAGGGCCTTTGCCAACGCCAGCACGCGGTCGGCGCCACTGGCGAAGGGCGCGTCGATCCGCGCCTGCTCGTTCAGAAGATAGGCTACCGGTGTGCCACGACGGCGGAACGGCGCCGGCGTCTCGTCGCTCTTGATGAGGAGGATAGGACATTTCAGACCGTGCTCGGCCGCCGCCGTCCGGTTGGAATCGGCCTCGCCATAAGACAGCAGCACTACGGCCGTATTCGCGCGGGCAAGGCTCGCTTCCAGCGCCGCGAGGCCCGAAGCGATGGAATCGCAAAATCCGCAGTCGAAGTTCCAGTGAACCAGCAGCACTCGCCTGCCGCGAAAGCTTTCGAGCGCCGCCGTTCTCCCTTCGAGGTCGCGAAACACGAAAGCGGGAAACTCCGTTTCCAATGGCAAGCCCTCGGGCTCGGCCTCCTGGCTCGCCGTCGCCTCGGTCGCAATCGATTGATTCGGGTGCTGCTCCAGCGCGTCCAGCCGCAGCAGGATTCGTCCTTGCTGCTTCACGAGCTGGTAGAAGCCGATCCATACGCTGATCAGCAGCAGGGCAAGGAGCGCCACGATGACCACGTTCATGTGAGAATCACCACCTGTTATGCGTTCGACTGATCAAAAACCCAGCTCGGATTCTTCGCCGTCGTGCTAGGCTATGCCGCGATGCGCCGGCCGGGGAAGGCTCCGCTGGTCAGGAAGGCGCGCAGCCCGAAGAGAAGAAAACGCGGCTGCTGCAGGCAAAGGCGCCACAGCATGCGGCCGGGCTCGTCGCGCGTGTTGGTTTCCAGCTCCTTGCGCGCCCGAGTATTCAGCAGGTCCACGAGGTGCGAATAATGAGCCTGGGTGAAGTTGTGGATGACCTTGCGGATAAGCAAGTGCACATCGAGCTCGCGCCGCAGCGCGCGCAGCCGGGGACCCGGGCCGCCGTTCAGAATCGCTTCGGCCACGCCGTGAGCGCCGCGCAGACCCGTCACAATGCCGCCGACCGTGCTCACCTTGACGTGTCCTGCCGCGTCGCCCACGAGATATACGTCGCCGCCGTTGAGCTTGCGGCGAATCGGGATCCATTTGGAATAGAGCGGAATCCTCGCCGCTTGATATTCCAGCGGCTCGAGGTGTTTTCGCTCCAGAAAGCGTTCGAGGACGTGCCGGGTTGCGGGGCCGTCTTCGCCAATCAAACCCACAACGCCCCGCGTGGCCGAATGCGGAATGAGCCAGTAGAAGTACGGCGTATCGTCCGGGATGAACCAGACTCGCGTGACGTCGGAAGGCATGTCGTCCGGCAGGCGGACGATGGACTGGACCAGCGGAACCGTGTTCTGAGCCGGCCAGCCCGCGGCACGAGCCACGCGACTGGCGGCGCCGTCCGCGCCCACCACGGTCCCGACGCGCACTTCCTCGCTCTGAGACCCGCCGTGGCGCTCCAGCTGGATGTTCAGCCCGTCGCCACGCTCCTCCATCGAGACGAAGCGCCGCCCGAGTTGGACTTCACACCCGCTCGCCTCCGCCGCGGAGGCAAGTTCGCGAATCAGCCGGGTGCGTTCGATGACGATGTCGGGCTGGCGCAGGCTGAACCTGGCGACGCGCCCGTCGGTGAACAGTTCGAAGCGGCGGATTTCGTTGACCCGCGCAGCCTTTCCAACCCCTCCGAGAACGTCCTTCATGCGGCTGGTAACGATCAACGTCCGCGTGCGATTGTCGAAGTCTTCCCCGCCCTCAAAAACCTTCACGGCGCGGCCTGCTCGGCCGAGCAACAGCGCCGTGAACAATCCCGCGACCGATCCGCCCACGATTCCTACGGGGCTGCCGGTGTTCCTACTTGTTTCGATCAAGTGCACCTCAAGTGAGTCGACAGTCGACAGTCAACAGTCGACAGTCCAAGGTTGGAGATTTCAAAAAAACTCGCTCCGAGCCCCATAAACAGGGATCCAAACCGGAGCGTTACCGCCAGACAAAACACATCTCGCATCGCGCCCGAGCGCGCCTCGCTGGCCGGCTGGCCGGAATTTGAGCTGCCGGGCGTCGGAGGGCTTCCTCAAGAGGACCTCTGTTGGCGCTCGTACGGAAGCCGTTCGAGCAGGACGACGCCGGCCAGAACGGCCAGCCCAAGCGCGACAGCGAATCCCAACGGCTGCTGCAAGGAAGCTCGACGGACCACAACCGCCAGCAGGCCGAAAACCACCCCGGCGCCGTAAATCAGGAGCACGGCTCCGCGCTGTCCCAGGCTCAGGTTGGCGAGCCGGTGCGCGGTGTGATCCTTGCCGGGCGAAGCAAAGGGAAGGAGTCCGCGGCGGGCCCGGGAAATCGTCACCAGGGTCGTATCGAAAATCGGAATCGCCAGGACCAGCACCGGCACCATCCAGACGCCGGCTTGAGTCACATGCTCCGGACGGACTTTCAGCCCGAGCGTTGCCAGCATGAAACCGAGGAACATGGCGCCGCCGTCACCCATGAAGATCTTTGCCGGCTTGAAATTCCAGCGCAGAAACCCCAGCGAAGCGCCGAAAACGGCCGCGCCCAGGGGCGCCACCAGAATCTGGCCATTCATAATGCCGAGCAGAAAGAAAAAGAACGAGGCTATCGCAGCGACACCGCTCACCAGGCCGTCCATGTGATCGAGGATGCTGAAGGCCGCCGTTATGCCCACCACCCAGAACAGCGTCAGGGCAACATCGAGGTCATTGCCCATCGGGCCCGGAAGGTACATCGAGGCGATGTGGACGCGAATCCCAACCACAATCAGGGTCACCGCGGCCAGAGGCATGGACACGAACAGCTTGATCTGGTGGTGCAGCAGACCGCGATCGTCGAGAATCCCGGT
>JASHQD010000478.1 GCA_030037755.1 Terriglobia bacterium | reverse complement strand
ATCGCGCGCGAAGCCGCCCACAAGATGCAGGATATCCTGACCGACGCGCTCAAGAACGGCAAAGCGCAGCGCGCGCCGGAGTAGGGTGCCCGGGGGAGCGCGTTCCGGTACGAGTTCCGCCGCGCGGAATTTCGCAGTCCGCACGGCCGGGCTGCGCACGGAAACAAGACGAAGCTCGTTTCAAACCGACCGGGCCGTGACGACGGTATGCGGCCCAGTCGGCACCGGGTGTGCGGCGACATCCGTGAAGCCCGCCTGCCGATACATCGATTCCAACTCGTGGAAGGTGTAGGCATCGCCCGCCGCGGTGATGGCCAACATGGTCAAAGCAAAGCCGGCAGCCATGGGTGGGCTAATCCTGTCCTCATTGGGAACAAATTCGAGCGCTGCCACTTTCCCGCCGGGCTTGAGCGCCGAGCGGACTTTATTCAACAGCCCCACGCACGTTGCAAAATCAAAGTGGTGCAGGAAGTTCGTGAGCAGCACGATATCGTAGGGCCCGCCGAAGTCAACCTCAAACGCGCTTCCCGGCAGAGTCTGGTAGCGGTCCGCGACCCCGGCGTTTTGGGCGTTGGCCTTCGCGACCTCGAGCACTTGCGCCCAATCCTGAGCCACAACGCGGGCGTGCGGCGCCTGCCTGGCGACCTCGATGCCGAAAAGCCCGTGTCCGGCGGCGATGTCGAGCACAAGCAGGTCGCCGGAGATTCCCTCCAGAACGATCTTGCCCAGCGGCGCCGCCATGGGGGCCATCATGGGCGCCATGCTGTGAGCGAATTCGATCCAACACGGATTTTCCGGTTCCACGACGCCCTGACCGGTGCGTCCCGTGCGAACGATGTCCACGAGGTGGTCGAACGGGCCGGTCACCATGGGGTGCCGGAAGAACTTCGAGATCGACGCGATGCTCGCCGGCGATCGCGGATCAAGAAACAGCGAACTCATGGCCGTATGGCGGTACAGACCACCGTCTTTCTCAAGCACGCCGTTGATGGTCAGGTAATCGCACAGGATCCGCATTCCGCGCTCGGTGGCGCCGCAACGGGTGGCGAGCGACTTTGCGTCTTGTGGCTCGCCGGTGTGGCGAAACAGGTCAAGGTCGATGGCCGCGTGGAGTGCCGCGGTCCGCTGAAACGCGAACAGAATATCAACAACCTGGGCTGGAGATGGCGCTCCGGCCGCGGGGTGCGCGCTAGCTGCTACACTCATATTCGATTTCTCCTTTGTGTCATGCACCGGGTCTCCAAGGAGAACTCCGGCTGCTTGGTACCTGCCGCGAATGTTGAGTCCGGGTAATGGGCTACCCGAAAGTAGCCCACGACCTCACTGCGGATGAACTTGAGACGCTGGGTCAGGCCCTTGCAACTTACGGACGGGCCTCGTAAACCAAATTGAAAGGCGTTTCCGCGGCACGCCTGAAGCGGCTGAAGCCACCCGAGTTCACCACCTCGCGCATGCGTTTCTCGCCGGCTTGGGCGCCCAGACACATTCCCACTTCCTGGGAGCGCGAACAGGGTGTACACAACAGGGTCGAGAAGCCATAATAGACACGGCCTACAGGATTCAAGTTGTCCTGCAGGTCGTCATTGGCGAACGGTTCAACGATCATCCACGATCCGTCATTCTTCAGCGCGCGCCGGACATGGGAGGCAGCGCCCACCGGATCGCCCATGTCGTGCAAGCAGTCGAAAACGGCGACGAAGTCATAGTCCTTGCCGGGGAATTCTTTTGCCGCCGCCACATCGAAGGCCACCCGATCCGTAACACCTTCCTGCTTCGCAGAAGCTCGCGCCAGCTCGATCGATTTATCGTGATAGTCGAAACCGTGGAACTCCGACTTAGGGAAGGCTTTCGCCATAAGGATGGTCGAGGCGCCTTTCCCGCATCCCACGTCGGCAACCTTGGCGCCCCGCACAAGTTTCTCGCTGACGCCCTCGAGAGCTGGAATCCACGCACTGACCAGGTTTGCTGCGTACCCCGGGCGGAAGAATTTCTCACATCCATGGAAGACGGCTTCTTCGTGCTCAAACCATCCCATCCCGTCCCCCGATCGAAAAGCTTCGGTGATGCGGGGGACAGCGGCGAGGGAACCCAAGGCGATTTCGAATGCGCCGGGCATGTATGCCGGGCCGTCTTCCCTAGCCAGGGTGAGGACCTGTTCTTCCGTCATGCCGAAGCGCTGCGTTTCAGCTTCGTAGGAGAGGTATCCGCCCGCGGCTTGCGAAGCGGCCCATTCATGGACGTATCTTTCGTCGGTGCCAGTTTTCTTCGCCAGTTCGGCGGCTGTCATCGGTCCTTGGGCCAGCGCCTTGTATAGTCCGAGGCGGTCTCCGATTACGACCATTCCGGCGTGTACCGAAGCACCCAGATCATTGATAAAGCGTCCCAGGAATTCGTTCATTTTATTCGCATCTACAGACATTGTTCCTCCGTTTGGATTTTGGATTGTTGGGTGAAATGTTGGTGCCCGATAGCTGAGGACGGATTCGGTTCGCACGAGTGGAAACGGTAGGGGCCCAGACCAGTCAGCAGAATGCTCGCGAGCAGAATGGCGAGCATGAATCCAACTAACGGCGCGCGATAAGAACCCGTGTCGTCAAAGGCCGCACCCATGATGAGAGGCCCGAGCGCGCCTGCAAGCGCAAATGCCGCGAACAGCGAGCTGTAAACCTTTCCGAACTCGCGCAGCCCAAAGTACCGGCTGGCGAGATAGGGAATCAGATCGAGTTCCGCGCCCAGGCCGAGTCCGACCAGGAATGCCCCCGCGAAGGCTGCAGTGCGGCTCGCGAGTAAAAGCAGCGCGATCCCCACGCCCGAAATCGCAAATAGAATTGAAGCCAGCCGGGCGGTAAAGGTCCGGTCAAGCAGGTATCCGGTTCCCATGCGGCCGATCATGACCGCCGCGCCGGCAAGCGAACTGCCGACGGCGGCCGCCCGTACCCCCAGGTTCCGGTCATTCAGCATCGGGGCCAGGTGGACCACACATGCTTGCAGACTTGCACTCGCCAACGTGAACGCACATGCCATCAGCCAGAAATCCCCGCCGCTCCATGCCTGGCGAGCGGTGAGACCCCGTCCCACCTGCCCAAGGCTGTCCGTTGTGCTGCGTGTTCCATCAATTGAAAGCCCCAAATCGGCTGGGCGTTCCTTAAGAAACCCCGCCACCGCCGGCCAGCAAATGAGCAGAACCGACGCGCCCAGAATTGAGTACGCATTGTTCCAGCCGAATCGCGCGATCAGTGTTTGCGCGACGGATGGCATGAACACAGCTCCCACGCCGATTCCGAGCATCGCAAGGCCGAGAGCCAGGCCGCGACGCCGGTCGAACCAATGCGACACCAAGGATCCGTAAGGTATCGGGCCCACTCCCTGAATGGACAGACCCAAAATCACGTAAAAACAATAGAGCTGGGTGATGCTGCCTGAGAGGATGCGATTTCCCAGCAGGATCGAGCCGAAAATCGCCGTGCCCATCAGAATCACCCGGCGTGGGCCGTAGCGGTCGATTAGCCAGCCAACGGGCGTGGCGCAGAGGGCGCCCGCGGCCAGCATCAGAGTAAAGGCCAGAGACACAGCGGCGCGACCGGCGTGGAACTGCAGCATCAGCGGTTTGAAGAACACGCTGAAGGAGTAGACGGTAATGGGTATGCCCCAAAAAAGTCCGAATGCCGACGCCAGCACGGCCCACCAGCCATAAGAGATCCGCCTGGAATGCCCCGCTGTGGTTTGCGTGCCCGGCAATCGCACTTGATCGTGCGCCAGGATTTGATCGTCAACACCCATTTCTATCCCTCGCTCCTCTCCAACGAAGCAACGTCAGGGCAGTCAGGGCAGTGCTTTGCGAGGACCATGACCTGGACGAACGAGTGAAAGGGTGCGAGCAGTTCAGACAAGCGTCGCTTCAGTCTTTGTTCCACCCAATCGGGGAAGGCTTGACGCCGGCCGGCATCGGCGACCGCCGAAGCGAGGGACGGCACGAACACCGCCCGGAAGAAGGCGGCCTGGCGCCCGGCCAGTGCCTCTACGTCACCATCCTGTTGGTAGCTGGCCCAAGCCGCGTCAGGCAGGTCAAAGAGCTCGCAGTGTTCGACGGAAAGCGATTGGAAATGACCCTCCGCGGCGAAGGGCTCTAAAAGCTGGACGCGCCGCCGCGGGTACGCGCCCAACACCATTCGTTTGCGCTCGTCGCCACTGATCAGCCGCGCTTCGACCAGTTCGTCGAGAACCGCGTTGGCGCCGTTGAAGAGCGGTTCAAATCCTGAAGCGCCACCATCGTTCAGACCGGGAAGCACGACCACCAGCCGACCCCCGGGATGCAACTCCCGCGCGCGCAGCGAAAGAAAACGTCGCCAGTCGTCGGCCGCCTGGCGGTCGAATGCCGTTTGCGCGTCGCCCGTAATGGCGAAGGCCACGAAGTGACCCGGTACTAATGCCGGCACCCGGCTGAGCCATACGGCGGCATAGGAGCACCACCCGAGGGCAACATGTTCTCCTGGAAGGACGTTCTCGTAAAATGACCTTCCGATGGCCGACGGGAAAACATGGGGATCATCCATCGAGTATCGTTCGGGGTCGCTGTGCAACACCTCGAAAAGCGTATTGAAGTCGTTCGCGTGCTGATCGACATGAACCACGGCAATGGGTCGCCCCCTGCCAACGCGCGTGCGAAGGCATCGGACGGCCGACCGCATGGGAGTGAGGGAGTTTTTTCCCTGCGAAGAACCGTAGTCAGCGATAACGATTGGACTGTTTCCGGGCGGGAGTGCGCAGGATCGAGCCGCCTTCTCAAGGTAAGGCAACGCCCGATTGCCTCCGCCGGCGGGGATTCTGGCGTGCCGATTATAGGAGCCGCCCCCCTCCATGACACCGTGAGTGGATATCGCTGCTGTTTCCATTTGTTCCTCTCCGGCTGCGCCTCAAGCCGGTCAAAAAGCGTCTCCAGTTGTCGCCCGGACGGCGAAGGCCGTCAATGCTCTGGCATTTCCCGCTCGATCCCCTCCGAATCCCCAGGCAAGTCATTCATCTACATATATTTAACGGCGACATCCCGTTGTCAGGTCGTGCTATACTTTCGGAGAGGTGAAGCAAGATAATGCCGCCTACGCTCCCATCACTGGTGCGCTTCGACCATTTCGAGGTAGATCTGCGCGCCGGCGAACTGCGAAAAAACGGCAGCAAAGTGCGGCTTCAGGAGCAACCGTTTCTGCTGCTGACCGCTCTGCTGGAATCCGCAGGGGAGGTGGTCACTCGTGAGGAGCTGCGCCAGCGCCTGTGGTCCGTGGACACATTCGTCGATTTCGACCATCGTCTGGCAGTTGCCGTCAGCAAGCTGAGGGACGCGCTCAGAGACTCTGCCGAAAAGCCGAAGTTCGTTGAGACCGTTGGGCGACGCGGTTACCGCTTCGTGGGCCAGCTTGAATTGAACGGTGCTCTCTCGGTGGACCCGGAGGCTGGAACGGGCGAGGCTACTTTCCCCTCCTCTCAAACTGCCGGGCAAGCAGAACCCCCGAGTCTGGCTTTCTCGGGACGGGCGCGATCGAGAAGGAACAGGCTGATCCTCCTGTCCCTGGCTGGATTTTTGATTATCCTCGGCGCGGTTGCTGTGCCGAAGTTGGTGCGCATCCGGTCGGGGACGAACCAGCCCGCAACGCCCCGCAGCCTGGCGATCCTTCCGCTCCACAACTCCGGTCAGGAAGCGAGCAGCGACTTTCTTGGATTTTCGCTCGCCGATGTGCTGATTACGAAACTGGCTTACGTGAGCTCCCTCAGCGTGCGTCCCTCGGCGACGATTGAGAAATATCGAGGGGCGGCGATTGATCTTCAGAAGGTCGCCGCAGACCTCAAGGTGGATACCGTTCTCACCGGGAGCTTCATTCGGGACGGCGACAACTTGCGAGTAACGTATCAACTGGTCGATGCGAAGACCGAGAAGATTCTGGGCCAGGGAGTCATCGACCTGAAGTATAACAATTTGATTGCCGTGCAGGACAGGGTTGCCAGCGAAGTGATTTCACAGCTGCAACTGAACTTGCCTCCAGCCGAAACCGAGCGGCTAAGGCCTGAAAGCTCCACCAGTTCACTTGCATACGAGTATTTTTTGCAGGGGCTCGATTTCCATGGACAGCACAAATTCCCTCTGGCGATCCAGATGCTCGAAAAATCCACGGAAATTGACCCGAACTACGCTCCAGCGTGGGTCTACCTGGGAGCTTCGTACAATTCGGATGCGGCATTCGAGTTTGGCGGGCGCGATGAATACCGCCGCGCCGAGGCCGCCTACGAGCGGGCGTTGACCATCGAACCGAACCTGCTTGACGCACAAGTCTTCTTGGCAAATCTCTTCATAGACACTGGAAAAGTTGAACGGGCGGTGCCCTTGTTGCGCGACGCTTTGAAGACGAACGGCAATTATGCCGCCGCCCACTGGGAATTAGGGTATGCCTATCGATTCGCCGGGATGTTGCAGGACTCCGTCACGGAGTGCGAACGGGCGCGTCAGCTTTATGCGTTGGTCAAGGGCAATGGATCGGTGCTCAACACCTACCTTTATCTGGGACAGTATTCGAAGTTTCTGGAGAGCTTGCCCGTTGACGATTCGTCGTTCAGCATCTTTTATCGTGGCTTTGGGGAATTCCATCTAAGGAGGTTCGACGAAGCCGCCAGAGATTTCGATCGGGCGTACGAACTCGATCCCACTCTGTACGCTGGAATCGGCAAGGCTCTCAGCGACTCGATCCATCAGCACCCGCAGGAAGGGCTCGGTCTTTTGAAGGAATTGGAGGGAAAAATCGCCGAGCGGGGGGTGGGCGATCCGGAAGGCACCTACAAGATGGCCCAGGCGTTTGCAGTCCTGGGCGACAAAACCTCCGCTTTACGGGTGTTACGCGGCAGCGTTGAATCCGGTTTTTTCAGCTATCCGTATATCGAAAGGGATCCGCTCTTCGGTAGCCTGCATAGCGAACCGGAATTCGATCGGATCCTAAACGCGGCGCGTAAAAGGTACGAGGCATTCAAGAGTTCCTTCTTCAGCTGACCCGGGTGTCTCTGGAGCGGATGCTCCGTTCGCGAACGATACTGTTCGCAGCATCAACGGATCATGCCCTCGCAGCGTTCACTTCTGCCGCCCCGGGCAAAGAGAAATGGAAACTCGCGCCTCGTCCATCATTGGGTGTGGCCCACAAACGACCACCGTGCGATTCAATGATCGAGCGGCTGATCGCGAGCCCCATGCCTGAGCCCTGCGGCTTGGTGGTAAAGAAGGCGTCGAAAACCCGATCCGCCTTGCCGGCAGGCAGCCCGACTCCTGTGTCGCTCACCGAGATCACTACGCGGCCGTCCTGCGGTTTCGACCTCACCGTCAGCACGCCTCCCGTATCGCTCATCGCCTCGATGCCGTTGAGCATGAGGTTCGTCAGTACTTGCTGCAGTTGCACGCGGTCAGCCGTGATCTTCGGAAGACTGGCAGCAAGGTCTGTGCGGATCGAAACGGCAAACCGAGTCGCTTCGCCTCGCAGCAGCGCAACCATTTCGCCGACAATTTCATTTGCATCGACTGGTTCCCGCTTGGGAGGGGCCTTTTTGTATAACGAGCGCAAGCGATCAATGATTTCGGTCGCCCGAGCGCCGTCTTTCTCGATTCTTTCCGATGCCAGGCGTACCTCATCCAGGTCCGGTTGCTCGCTCTTCAGCCATCGGATGCTGGTCCGCGCGTTCGTAATGGTGGCTGTAATCGGCTGCTTGAGCTCGTGCGAGATCGACGCCGCCAATTCTCCCAGCATGCTGACGCGGCTTGTATGTGCGAGGTCTGCCTGTAGCTGTTCGGCGCGCTTGCGATCTTCAATGTCGGTCGAGACGCCGTACCAGCGGCGGATTTTTCCGTGCTTATCGCGCAGCGCGACGGCCCGGCTGAGGAACCAGCGGTACTCGCCGTCCGCACGGCGGAATCGCACCTCCCCTTCGAACGGGTCACCGCTCTGGACGGACGCCAGCCACCGGCGTGCATACTGCTCCACATCTTCAGGATGAACTACAGCTTTCCAACCTTCCCCTTCGGCGCCTGCCAGCGACTGCCCCGTATACTCAACCCAGCGTCGATTCGCAAATTGATTCGTCCCATCAGGTCCGGTAACCCACGTCATGGTCGGCATGGTCTCGAGGGTCTCCTGCAGCTTCTTCTCGTCATGCCGGACCTGTTGCAGACGGATTTTATGCACTCCCCAAAACAGCCCGAGCAAGGCGGCGACGCACAGCGCGCGGAACCAGCCCGTCTCGTAGAAATGCGGCTGCTGCGTAATCGCGTAGCTGATGCCCACGCGGTCCCAAATCCCGTTGCCGTTCGACGCGCGGACATGGAAGGTGTGCGTGCCTGCCGGAATCTGCGTATAGATCGCCGTTCGAGTGGCGTCAGCGTCGAGCCAGTCCGGATCGACGCCATCCAGCCGGTATTGCAGGTGTACGTTTTCCGGTGAGGCCAAATCAACGGCTGTGAAGTGTAGCGCGAGGTGATTGGCTCCGGGGCGCAGCTCAAGCCTGGTGCCCGGCGTCTGTCTTTGCCGGTCTACTTCCACTCCTTCGACGAAGATCGGGGATTTGTGGGCGGGCCGGAGCTGCTGGTTGAGACTGAACATCGCCAACCCTCTCCGCGTCGCAACCCAAAGCCTATCGTCAGGCGTTATCGCGATGTTCGGCTGCCCCAGGCTGCACTCCCGGGAATTCAAGCCGTCCTCGCGGCTGAACGAGGTGTAGTCGAGCGGCGAATCACGATCGGCCTCCGCCTGCTCAAGAGACTTCAAGGCGATTCGGGAGATTCCTTGCCTGCCGGCCAGCCAGAAATCGTGCTGGGGACCCTCCACCATTCCGGAGACTTCGATCGTCTGGCGGATATTGGAGAGCCGATTGTCCACAATGCGGCTGAGACCGCCTGTCAGAGAGAGCGCGTAGAGATTGCCAAGGGAGTCCTC
>JASHQD010000477.1 GCA_030037755.1 Terriglobia bacterium | reverse complement strand
GATCGCCCCCGCGGCCGGAACGATGGATCCAAGCGGTCCCGATTCATATACATCCGCGCCCACGGCCGGCACTTCAGCTGAGGTCCGATCGGGCAAAACACGCAAAAACACCCACCCTCACGAAGCCGGAATGTGCCATGGAATCAGAGAGATAGGCGGAACACCGGGAAAACACGCGAAGAAACATCCACGACAGCAAGCTCGAATGTGCCATGGAATCAAAGAGATAGGCCAAAAGTGCGGGAAAACACGCGAAACAAAAACATCCACGACCCAAAGCTGGAATGTCTCATCCGCTCAACAACATAGGCCAAAAATGCAGGCTACATCCAAAGCTGGAATGTCCTTTGGAATCAGTAAAACGGGGGCTACAGGGAGTGTGCCGAAAGCTCGCAAAGCGGTCGTTTTTGTGCAGAAAAGTGCGCGAAATCGACATAAAGCACACGACCCGGCAGCGGTGGCCATCTCTCCAGCGAATGAGATCGCGGTCGCGAGCAGGGTCGAGTAGTGATGGAGAAAAGCAATTCTCGCAGGAATCGACGAACGAAACCTGGACCGAAACCAAATCGGTCCTTGCGGGTTAGGGAGTATTAGGGATTATTGCGGCTTTGGAGGATAGAAGAGCGGGAGGTCGGAAAACCAGGAGCCAACCCTGCGGCGCGAATCCGCACCCAACGGCAGGTATCGCCCCATGCCAAGCGGTCTACCGCGACTGGAATTTCGGGAGTATGATAGCTGCCCCGACGGAGCTTTCGTGGCAAGTCTATGCAGGATGAACCATAGACGCGTCCGCCAGCTTCCAGTCCGCGGTGCCGACTGCGGACGCGCTGAACTCACCACCGTAAAGGAATGCAGCCGGTAGTTGGAGAAGATCGAAATGCGAGTCAGGACAATTCTTTCAGGTCGATATTTATTCGTCGCCGCCCTTGTCATGCTGGGTCTCGTTACCTTTGCCACCAGGTCCCGTTACGCCGCAACCGCCGTCCCGGACCGCGTGGGCGAGATCGACAACAGTTCTTACACGGCGATTCGGGGCAACGTCCGCCCCGAGGCGCAGCCGCAGTACGATCGAGGTCCGGTCGAGGACTCCTTCCGCCTCAACAACGTGATCATGACCTTCAAGCTGGCCGCTGACCAGGAGGCGGCCCTCGAGAAGCTGCTCGCGCAGCAACTCGACAACACGTCTCCGAATTACCATCGCTGGCTCACGCCCGAAGAGTTTGCCGACCGCTTTGGATTGAGCTCTGACGACATGGGCAGGATCGTCTCCTGGCTCGAGGACCAGGGGTTCACCATCAACCTGGCGGCGCGCGGGCGGACGTGGGTTTCGTTTTCCGGCGCCGCCTCGCAGGTTGCCGCGGCTTTTCACACCGAAATCCACCGTTACGTGGTGAATGGCGAAACCCACTACGCCAATGCCACGGACCCTGCCGTGCCCTCCGCACTGGCCGGCGTGGTGCTGGGGTTCCAATCGCTGAATGATTTCCGCCCCAAGCCGCGCGCCGCCCGCTTTCTGCGCAAGGTTCCGGCGGCCAGCCCCGAATTCACATCGTCGCTTTCGGGAAACCATTTTCTGACGCCCAATGACTTCGCCACGATTTACGACCTGCAGAGCCTTTACAACGCCGGATTTACGGGGTCCGGAGAGAAGATCGCGGTCATGGGCCAGACCGACTTCCAGGTGAGCGACATTCAGGCGTTCCGGAAGAATTCCGGCCTGAGCACGAGCAACCCGGTCTCGCTGCTGGTGCCAGGCGAGCCGGACCCGGGAACCAGCAGCACCGACCTGACGGAAGCGGACCTCGACCTGGAGTGGTCGGGAGGCATCGCGCCCAGCGCTCCCATCCTTTACGTGAACTCCACCAACGCCTTCACATCCCTGGAGTACGCAATCGACGATGATCTGGCGCCGGTCATGACGATCAGCTATGGGAGTTGCGAAGCCGATGTCGGCGAGCCGTTCGCCGTATCTCTGGGCGCCGCCGCGATGCAGGCCAACGCGCAGGGCGTGACGCTGATGGCCGCCTCGGGCGACGATGGCGCCGCGGACTGCGACGAAGGCACGCCCACCGCGCCGGCCACCGTCGCCACCCATGGCTTGGCGGTTGACGTCCCCGCGGCCATTCCCTATTTCACGGGCGTGGGAGGCAGCCAGTTCGAGGAGGGCTCAGGCACGTACTGGAACAGCACCAACAACGCCCAGAATGGATCGGCGATTTCTTATATTCCCGAGTCGGCCTGGAATGAAACCGTGCAGGACGGCGTGCTGGCGGCGGGCGGCGGTGGCGTGAGCACGTTCTTCGCCAAGCCGAGCTGGCAGACCGGTCCCGGCGTCCCGAACGACGGGCACCGCGACGTGCCCGACATCGCCCTGAATGCCTCGGCCGGCCACGACCCCTACCTGATCTGCAGCGCCGGAAGCTGCGTCAACGGGTTCCGGGACGCGAATAGCGACCTCGATGTGGTGGGCGGAACTTCGGCCGGCGCCCCGAGCTTCTCGGGCGTGGTGGCCTTGATCGACCAGCAGCAGAAAGGCGCCCAGGGCAACGTGAATCCCGTCCTCTATTCGCTGGCGGTGACGTCGCCCAAGGCGTTTCACGACATCACCAGCGGCAACAACATGGTGCCGTGCCAGGCGGGCACGACCGATTGCCCGAACGGCGGCGATATCGGCTACAATGCCGCCGCCGGCTACGATTTGGCTACTGGACTAGGCTCTATCGACGGGTTTAATCTCGACCAGGCGTGGCCCTCCACGGCCGCGCCGCCGCCCTCGCCCGACTTCCAGATCTCCGTCAGCCCGAGCACGCTCACCATCAGCCCCGGCGGCTCGGCATCGGCCACCCTCACCATCACCGCTCTCAACGGCTTCAACTCCGCCGTGACGTTCAGCACCACCGTGGCCTCGACGCTGAGCGGGGTCACGGCCTCGACCTCGTCTTCGGTTAATGGCGGCGGCACCGCCACGCTGACCGTGACGGCTTCCCAGAGCGCGCATCTCGCGCCGCGGGGATTTCCCGGTGAATTCAACGATCCCGGCGCCCGGGTCCGGATCGCGCTGGCCTTGATCCTGGCGCTCGGCGCCGGTTTCCTGGCGGTCTCTTCGGGCAGGCTGCAGCCTGCTGCCGCGAGGGTGCGCTATGCCCGGGGGCGCATCGGGCTGGGACTTGCCATGGTCTGCCTGCTGGCGGCCGCGATCAGTTGCGGCGGCGGCTCAAGCCCGGCGACGAGCACGAATACAACGCCTCCGCCCGAGTCCGGCAGCGTTACGATTTCCGCCGCCAGTGGCAGCCTGAGCCACAGCACGTCGGTGTCGGTGAGTGTGAATTAGACAGCCTGGCTGGCAAGCGTAGGGGCGGTTCGCGAGCCGCCCCACTACCGGGCGCATGGGATCCGTCGCAGCCGGGCGCGCTTTACGACGACGAATCGGTTGTAGCGCTTGCGGACTTCTTTTTCCGGTGGTGCCTGGGCGTGCCGACGCCCGAGATGATTACTTTCGGGTCCAGAACGTAGCTGTTTCCGCCCGAGGTCAACGTCACGGTGTAGTAGTAGTCGCCTGATGGAGGGCTGGTTATAACGGTGCACGACGAACTCTGGCCGCTGCCGCTTCCAAAGGTGCAGCTGTTGGCAAGCACCGATCCGCCGGCGCTGGGCGCGGGAAACGTGATGCTCCACGACATTCCGGCGGGCAGGCTGGAGCTGACGAACGCGATCGTACTTCCACCAACCACGCAAGTGCTGTTCGAAGCTGCACTGACCGTGGGCTTCTGGGTCCCGGAGTCGAAGCCCAGCGTGATCGAGAAGTTGCCCGATCCGCTGCACGGGCTTTGGCTGTCGACTTTCGCCGTGGCATAACTCCACGTGGGAGTCAAAACTGCAAGAACCAGGGCCGCGGCAAGTCCGGTTGCGGCCGGCAGGATTTTGTTCATGGACCAAGTCCCCCTTCTTGGGATTTAACGCACTTGCAGGAGCTTTTGGAAGCGCGCGTCGTTCTGGAGACTACTAAAGTTCGGGGTGTCGCGCAAGTCAGCCGCGGGATAGCCTGAGGCCACGGCTCTTGACAGCCAGCCGAGCGCCTGGCTGTTCTCGCCAAGCTGAGTGTAGACGAGCGCAGCGTTGAACATCAGCTCCGGATCCTTGGGCGCGGGCCGGAATGCGCGATCGATCGACGCCAGGGCCGCGCGGCGATCGCCGAGCATCGCCTGATAGGTGGCGAGATAGCTCAGAAGAACGCGGTCTTTGGGATTGACCTGGAGCTCCTGCTGCGCAAGGTCCGTAGCCTTCTGGTAGGCCGCGCCAGCCTTGCTACGCTCGCCGGGCGCCCAATAGTAAGCGTCGCCGAGATTGCCCCAGAGTTCGTACTGCCGCGGCTGGATCTTGACGGCTTCCTCGTACGTGCTGGCCGCATCCGCGTAGCGATGCAGGTCGTAATAAGCCGTCCCCAGATTCGAGTAAGCGTCGGACGTGGGGCGGATGCCGATGGACGTCTTCAGCGGCTCGATGGCCTCGGCATAGTGGCCTTCCATCAGGTAAGCGCCGCCCAGATTGCTGTAGCCTACGAAGGAGTCCGGGGTCAGATCGACCACGGCGCGGTACATGCGGGCCGCGTCGTCGTACCGGCCGCGATTGAAGTAGAAACTGCCCAGCCAGCTGTAGGCAGGACCGTAGTTGGGCCGCAGGGCGATCGCCTGCTGGTAAGTTTTCTCGGCCTCCGCGAACTTGCCGAGATGCTCCTGGGCCTGGGCGAGTCCGAGATAACCCTTGTCGCTGGTGGGCTCGATCTCGAGCGTCTCCTGGAATTCCCGCGCGGCGGCTTCATACTTGCCGGTGCCGTTATCCAGCATTCCCAGGCAGGTATGCGCTTCCGCTCCACCGTTGCCGAGGCTCGCTGCCTTGCTGCACGCGGCGCGGCTCTTCTCCACCCACCCCGGGTCGCGAGTGGCTTCGTATTCGTGCCAGTAGACCTCGCCGAGTCCCGCATAGGCCAGGCCGTACTGCGGATCCTGCTTCAGCGCGCGATTGAACGAGGCGACCGCAAGCTGCAGGTTTTCCGGCTTTTGAAACTGCCGCGCGTAACCGATGCCCTCCAGGTAGTCGTTGTAGGCCGACGACTGATCGGTGCCGTGTTCCTGGAGAGCGGCGAGCTCCTTCTGCTGCGGCTCGATGCCGAGCATGCGCACCGAGCTCGCCACAACCTGGTCCTCGACGGCGAAAGCGTCGGCCATCGATGCGGTGATGGTGGCGGAGTTCACCTGGCGCCTCGACCTGGCATCGATCAGCACGGCCGTCACGCGCACCAGGTCGCCCGATTGCTCCAGGCTGCCGGTCAGAACCATGTTCACGCCGAACTCTTTCTGCGCCTGGTCGATCGTCGTCACCTCATGAGCGCGTACTTCGCTTGCGGGATACACCTGGAGCGACGGCCTGGAACTGAGCTGCGTCAGCTTGCCGGTGAGCGTGTCAGCCAGGCCGTCCGCAAACGCGTTCAGGCGCGCGTCGCCGCCGATGGTCTGGAAGGGCAGCACGGCCAGCTGTTGCACCGATGCAGACGCGGGAGCATTGCGCTGCGGCGAAGTGTTGATGAATCCCGCATGCGTCGCAAGCACGAGCAGAATCGCGACAAGGGCGACACTGGCCGCGGCCGCTGCCCACATCCCGTATTTGCGTCGCCAGATCCGCAGTCGCGGCCAGCGCGGCGCCTTCATCCCCGCCGCCGCGAGCCGCCGCAATTCGGTGCTGAGGTCGGCGGCTGACGGATAGCGGTCAGCCGGCTCCTTCGCGAGCAGGCGGTTGACGATGCGTTCGAGGTCGGCCGGCACCTCGGGATTCAGTTCGCCGATCGGCGGCGGCGTCTCGTTCAAGACGCGCATGGACGTGCCCAGGAAGGTGTCGGTGCGGAATGGGTTCTTGCCTCCGAGCATTTCGTAGAAGACCACGCCCAGGCTGAAGAGATCGGCGCGGCCGTCGACCGGCTTGGCCAGCATCGCTTCGGGGGCCATGTAGGCCGGCGTGCCCGCGATGGTGTCGCGCATCGTCATCAGGCTGGCGGTCTCCGGGGTTGTGTCGGGACTGATCACGCGCCGGGCCACGCCGAAGTCGAGCATCTTCACCTGGCCTACAGACGTCAGCATGATGTTTTCCGGCTTGACGTCGCCGTGCACGATGCCCTTCTGGTGCGCCACCTGCAGCGCGTCCGCGCACTGGATGCCGATATCGAGGAACTCCGCGATGCCGACGGGCCGGCCCAGGCGCTGCCGCAGCGTCGCGCCCTCGATGTACTCCATCACGAGGTAGAGCTCGTTCTTCTCCTCGATCACGTCATAGATTCCGGCGATGTGCGGATCGTTCAGGGCGGAAGCGCGCTGCCCCTCTTTGAGAAAGCGCGTGTGATAGGTGGGGTCGGTGCTGAGTTGCGGCGCCAGCCGCTTGATGGCCACCGAACGCATCAGCCGCAGGTCCTGCGCGCGATACACTTCACCCATGCCCCCGCCGCCGAGTCGCTCGCTGATAGCGAACCGGCCGGCAATGGTGCCGGACAAGGCGTTGGCTTGGATCGTCTCCAGGTGCGAGTCCCCCGTGAAGCGGCCCTTGCCGGAATCGCGCTTGCCGCATGGGCCTTCCCTTTCAAATCTTAGCGGCTCGGGCGTGCAGAAGCAAACGCGACTTGGGTCTCGGTCAGAAGTCAGAGAGAGGATCATTGCACTCTAATTAGAGTGTTGTTACACTCTTCTTTGAGATGCGAAGGAATCGAACCGGGACAGTTCGGCTTCAGTTGTCCCTCGACCCGACGACAAACGGTGTCCTGGAAGAGTTGGCCAGCCTCGGGTTTTTCGCAAAGAACCGAGCCGAGGTCGCGTCGACCATCTTGTCTAACTGGATTTGGGAGAACGAGGATAAACTAGCTAGGCGAGGCATCGAACTACCGAAACGGAATCGCAGCAAGGGCACTAGGCCAAGCGAGATTCGTTGACGGCGTCACTTTTGGGGAGCCCGATACCCGGGGGCAGAGCATGGCTGCACAGAGCTTGGGACAGAAAGCGCTCGACGAAGTTTTCCCGAATCCGGCCGTCCGCGAGGTGGCATTCGAGATCAGGTTCTCCCCCCGACTGCGTGTGAACGCAGAATTGTGGAAACTCCAGGAGCAATTGGTGAATGAGTATCCGAATACGGTGACAGAATCCGCTGTGCTGCAGCCGGGGAGCGCCGTGCTCAGTGTGAGCGTGTTTCAAAACCCTATAACGGGACGACTCATCAAGGTTTCGCAGGAGAATGTCGTCGTGGCTTTCACGAAGTACACCTGTTTCGAGGACTTCAAGGCAGAGGTTTTAGATAAGGCTGAAAAGTTCTGCTCCACCTTCCAGGTTGAACGGGTCACGCGGGTCGGGCTGCGATATGTAAACAATATCGTCTTGCAGCCCTCGGAAGAGCCTGCGGTCTTGCTTCGGTTCGTGCGGCCGTTGATAGACTTTGAGCGTGTCGACGTCGACTCTGTCGAGCACTTCATTAGTGAGGTCAGAGTTAGGTACGGAGGGCACTTTGTGACGCTCCGCGGGGCCTTTTTCCCTCCGCTTGCCGACCGCGGGCGGACTTACATTCTTGACATAGACTGCCACAGCGATACCGAGCAGGCAGCCTTAGGGATTGGGCAGGCGCTCGAAGTGTACCATAACAGCGCTCAACACTTCTTCCTCGACCACATAACGGAAGAGTACAAGGACGTAATGAGGGGAAAGCGATGAGATCGGGTACTGCGAGCAGCTCTTGGCAGCCCTTTGCGACAGCTATGGAAGCTTCGCCCGGCTTTGTCGGGCTACTTAGCTCCACGACCATAGCTGGCAGCTCGGTTATTGCGTCATCTCTTGGCGGCTGGACCTCCATCGGATACGGACCAGATTACGTGACGGTGCGCCTTGAGGAAATCCTGGAGTATGAGCGGAGGATCCTGGAGCTTCAAAGCGAGGTCCTCCATTATAGGCGGCTCCTGTCGGCTCAGGCGGGCAAGGCCGAGCTTGAAGAGGAACATTCGCATCCGGTCGTGCCACTGGACGCGGCGTCAATCAGGCTAGTTGACTCTCTTTTGAAAGCTGCCGTTTCCCCGTCGGCGACATTCACGGACTTCGAGGAGGGGGAGCTGTAGGGAATGTTTGTCGAGGCACCGGACCAACAGACCCTTCGGCAGGGCGATGTCCTTGCGGGGATTCCGTTTCCTCTTCTGAGGAGTGAGGACTTAGCGATAGTCAGTAGGCGCACCTCAGAAACTTACGATGGCGCAACGCCTGGAGTCACACCGATCACGCACGTTCGTCGCGATGACCCACACTGGCTGACAGTCCAGCTTCCGGCCAGGCTGTCGTTCTGCGCCGTGATTAGTCAGTGTTGTGATCTGGAGCCAAGGCACGGGAAGATTTTGATGCCGACGCTTGCCGTTGCCAGACTTATTCCGATACCGCTGCAATTGGCGGCCGACGCCCAGAGGCTCGCGAGCCTAAGAGAGAACAAAGACCCCCGTAACCCGGACCCCGGATATCTGAACTTCTTCTATTTGTCCCGACATGAACGCCTCGACGACAGGGAATGGGTCGTTGACTTCAATCAGCTCGCCTGCATTCCGTGTTCAGAATATCCTGCCATCATGCTCAAGAAGATCCTGCAGATGGAGGATAGATGGCGAGTAAAGTTTAAGATCAAGCTCGCGATCTCCCTAACGCGCCTGACGAAGGAGGAGAGGGATGCCGGTCTTGAGAACCCTTGGGCCGTCGCCCAGTAGTCGGTCCCCGCATTGAAGTGATGCACCTGTGGCTTTCTGTCAAACAAATCGTCAACAACCCCTTCAATTCGATCCTGTGGCTTGCGACGTTCTTTGCGGTGACGTCGGGGCCACGCCCTACCCATTCCGCCAGCCCCGAGCTCCTGGGCCGGATTCACGCTGGCCTCTTTGGGCCCTCCGATCGAGCTTAGCGGCTCGCTGGGAGAGAAGCAAATCCAGCGGTCAGCGGCTGTAAACTCACTTTTAAGACTAATCGGCGGTCGCTACGGGGAAGCCTGGTGATGATCGAAACTCATCGCCCGCGTGATCTTCCACGCGCCGTCCTTGTACTGCCAGAGCGTGACGAACTGGCCCTCGCCGGGAGGCGTGTGCGATTTGGGATGATAAAAGCGATGGACGCCGATTTCGAGCATGCCGTAGTTGTCCATGTGGTAGACCTTGAGCGTGCCGGGAACCAACTCCCGCCGCGTGTCGCCGCCGCAGATGTTGTTCTTCACGCTTTCGGTCAGTTTCTCTTTGCCCAGCGTTACGCCGCCGCGATCGTGGTAGAACTCCACGTTGTCGTCGAGGAAGCTGCTGAATTTCTGCAGATCACAGCGGTTGTAAGCGTCGAACAAAGCCGTATCAAGGACGGCGCCCGCCTTGTCCAGCTCCGCCTGCGACTTGATGTCGTCGAATGCGGGAATCGACTGCCCCTGCATGCGAACGGCGATTGACATGAACAGAGTGAAGAGCAGCACAATCTTTGGCGACTTCAGAAGGATTCTCATCGGCGACTCGCTTTCTGACGAATTTACCACCCGCGGTATACGCGAAAGGGACGCCGAATGTTCCGAGTGCACGTGGGACTCCGCCCGTGGGAGTCGCCTCTTCTCCTGACGCTGCTGTTGCGTTAGAGTTCTTAGTTTGCGGAAGGAGGCACGAATGAATCGGCGAGACATGTTGAAAGTTGCCGCCGGAGGGCTCGCGGCGGCAGCGATTCCTTCGGGCCGGTTTCATGCCGGCCAGGAATCGTCCGCTCCGCTGCGGCAACGGCGAAAGGCTCGGAATCCGCGAAAAGTCATCGTGGCGGGCGGCGGCATCGGCGGGCTGTGTTGTGCCTACGAACTGATGGTGCGCGGGCACGAGGTGGTGCTCTTCGAGGCGTCCGGACGCACCGGCGGTCACGTCAAGACGATCCACGATCCCCTGCTGGACGGCCTTTACGCCGACGTGGGCGCGGAGCATTTCACCAAGCCGGGCTACGACCTCTATTGGGGCTACGTGCGCGAGTTCAACCTCACTCCTCTCTATTATCCGCATCGCGAGCATATGATCCACTTCATCAAGGGAAAGCGCTACACCGATGAAGACCTCGCCAATCCGAAGATCCTGGCCGCATTCGGCTTCAATCAACGTGAGATCGACTACCTCCGGCAGCATCCGTGGTGGGACCTCGCGTCGCTCTATCTGAATCCTTATCTCGACAGTTTCCCTGACGAATACAAGCCCTTCGACGCCGGCCAGAACAGCCTCGACGATATTTCGTTCAACGACGTATTGAAGAAGGACGGCGCCTCGGCGGCTGCCATCGAGTTCGTCGGCAGCGAAGGTTCGGGGCTTCACGTGATCTGGCACGCGGCCGTCCTGAAGAGACGCGGTGTGCCCCTGGCGCCTCCGGTCGTCTACCGGCTGAAGGGCGGAAATCAGATGTTGCCTGACGCATTCGCGCACAGGCTGGGAGAGCGCATCCACCTGAACGCCCCTGTCACCGGCATCGAGCACGGCGCGAGCGGCGTTCGCGTAACCTATCGCGAGTTCGGCCGGGACAAAACCATGGATGCGGATTACCTCGTCTGCTGCATGGACGCCTACCTGCTGCGCCGCGTCGCAGTGAAGCCCGAATGGCCGGAATCGAAGGCGTATGCGATCAATACCGTCGTCTACGACATGTACTCGCGCGTGGTCTTCCAATCACGAACGCCCTTTTGGGAGCGCGACGGTATCAGCCCGAACTGGGAAGGCGCCGATCCCAATCTCGCCGAAATGTGGCGCATGGCCGAAGAGGTGGATACGCCTCGCGCCGTCCTCGTCGCCACGGCCGCCAACAGCGCCACCGCGCAAGACGCGCTGGCTGCTTTGCGCCGCGTCTACTGGGGCCGCTCCGAAGACGTGGAGCAGACGGTGATCCAGACCTGGGCCAATGAGCCCTGGTCGATGGCTTGTGAAACCCTGACTTATCGGGTTGGCGATCTCAAGAAGATGTGGCCGGCGATTATGGAACCCGTGGGCCGGGTCCACTTCGCGAGCGCTTATACTGACAATCTGAATTGGGGACAAGAGGCCGCCACACGATCGGCGAACCGGGTCGCGGATGCGATCGACGCGGCCTGACGATCGGCCCGACGGCTGACGGCACGGCCGTGTACTGTGATTCGGTGAGCGGCGTGAATTCGACAGAAGTAAGAAGTCAGAAGCCCAAGTTCAGTGCGCCGCGCTCGACGTTGGAAGGCCCTTCTGATTTCTGAATTCTGACTTCTCTTTACGGGGTAGAATCTCTTCATGCGACTCAAATCCACTTTCCTTTCGCTGACCTTCGCGCTCGGCATCGTGCTCGCTTCCGTGCCGCGAACGCGGGCGGCGAGCGCGGGTATCAAAATGACCACATTCGGGACTATGCCGGACGGCACGACCGTGAATCTTTACACGCTGACCAATCGCAGCGGCATGCAGGTGAGCATCACCAATTACGGAGGACGCATCGTCTCCCTTCTGGTGCCGGACCGTAACGGCAAGATGGGCGACGTGGTGCTCGGCTTCGACGATCTCGCCGGATATCTCGGCCCGAATCCGTACTTCGGCGCGCTCATCGGCCGCTA
Organism: Terriglobia bacterium; assembly: GCA_030037755.1. Lineage (GTDB taxonomy): Bacteria > Acidobacteriota > Terriglobia > UBA7540 > UBA7540 > Gp13-AA77. The sequence goes on along the minus strand of JASHQD010000477.1, from coordinate 1,013 downwards.
CGGGAATCGCATCGGCAACGCGCGATTCACGCTCGATGGCAAAGAGTACCAGCTCGCCGCCAACGACGGTCCGAACAGCCTGCACGGCGGGCTCGTCGGCTTCGACAAGAAGGTATGGACGGCCAAAGACCTCGGCGGCAATCATCCCTCGCTTCAACTGACCTACGTCAGCGCCGACGGCGAGGAGAATTATCCGGGGCGCCTCACGACGCACGTGGTCTACACGCTCGATGACAGCAACCAATTGAAGATCGACTACAGCGCGACCACCAACAAGGACACGGTGCTCAATCTGACCAATCACTCCTACTTCAATCTCTCGGGCGAGGGCAGCGGCGACATTCTCAAGACGTTCATGGTGATCAATGCGTCGCACTACACGCCCATTGACGAGCATTTGATTCCGACCGGCGAGATCGCCAGCGTCGAAGGCACGCCGCTCGACTTTCGCAAGTCCACGCCCATCGGCGACCGCATCAATGCCGACTTCGAACAGCTCAAGCTCGCCAAGGGTTACGATCACGATTTCGTTCTTGATCGTCCGGAAGGCAGTCACGGACTTATCGTCGCCGCGCGCGCCGTGGATCACGACTCGGGCCGCGCCCTCGAAGTGCTGACCACGCAGCCGGGAATCCAGCTCTATACCGGCAACTTCCTCGACGGAAGCGTTCACGGCAGAGGCGGCCACGCGTACGGCTTCCGCAATGCCTTCTGCCTCGAGACGCAGCACTTCCCCGATTCACCCAACAAGCCGGACTTCCCGACGACAGAGCTCAAGCCAGGCCAGACGTTCCATGAGACGACGGTGTTCAAGTTTTCGATTGTGCATTAATCCAGGGGGCGCGCTGTAGCGGCGGTGTCCTCACCGCCGCGTCGCGATGGTCAAGTTATCTCGGCGGTGAGGACACCGCCGCGTCGGGATGGTCAAGTTATTTCGGCGGTGAGGACACCGCCGCGTCGGGATGGTCAAGTTATCTCGGCGGTGAGGACACCGCCGCGTCGGGATGGTCAAG
>JASHQD010000476.1 GCA_030037755.1 Terriglobia bacterium | reverse complement strand
CACCAGCGCCATGATGCCGGCGAAGGCGGGAGTAGGAACGGACGTTCCTCCCAGCGCCACGAAGTCCGTGTAAGGCGAATTCAGATCGCACGATGTGCTGCTGGTGCCGTTCTGATCGGCTTCGCAGACGATATAGAAGCTGTTGCTGGCGCCGTTGCCCGCAAACATAGCGACGTCCGGCAGGTCGCGCACGTGGTCGTTGGGCACGCCCGTTCCCACCTGCCAGGAAGGCTTGGCGTAGCCGGCGCAGGCCGCGGTCGCGCACGTGCTGGGGCCACCGCCGCCGCCCTGCAGATCGATCCCGCTGGTCGGCAGGGAAGTGAGTGCGCTGCACGCGCTCAAACCCTGCTGGGCGCAGGAATCGTTCCACGTCGTCTCGGGAATATACGATAGGGCAGACGCCGCAGTCGTGGAGTTGTTTGTCGAGCTCCAGTACGTTGACGCGCTATTCAGGTCGTCGAAATCGGTGCCACCCATGGAAACATCGAACGGAGTCGACGCCACCCCGCTCACGGCCAGGCCATCCTCCGCCGCGAGTTCGTTCGGCGCTGTGTCGCACACAGCCGAGCCCTGGTCGCCCGCGGCAATGACCGCCGTGATCCCTTCGGCGGCGCCCTGCTCCCACATCGAGTTCTCAAACGCATTGCCGCTCGCGCCGAGTTCGGCTTCGCAAGCGCCATAGCTTTCGCTCAAAACCGGGGCGAGGTTGTTGTCGACGATGTAGAGAGCCGACAGATCGACCCCCGTGGTGGTCTCCGTGCCCTCCGAGACCACGAACTCGATGGTAGCGTTCTGGGCCACCGCGCCCGCCCATTGCGTATCTACATCGGACTCCGTCTCATCGCCGGGCACGATTCCGGGATCGGGTCCGTCCAGCACCACTTGCAAATTGTTAGCCGGCAGCCCGAAAAGGCTCCGGAAATTGGCTGAATCCTGCAGGTTGATGTCGCTCTGGCCCACGATGGCGACCGTCTGGCCGGAGCCGTTGATTCCCGCCTTCAAGAGCGGCAGGACGTTGTAAATGGTGTTGAAATCGGTAGGGCCGACGGCATGATAGGTCCCCTGCGTCGTCGAAAACGTGTAGAGGGGTTCAACGGTTCCGTTCTTGTACCGCCGGAAAATGCCCAGCTCGTGCGTGAAGTGTTTGCGCGGGAAGTTGTTGAGCGAGGCGAATCCGGCCACGACCGGCGCCAGAGCCGCCGGAATCTGCGGATCGCTGGAGTTGGCCCAATATTCGCCGCCGCTGACCGCGTACTTGTGAATCTCGGCGCGAAATGTGTCGCGCACCTGGCCGGCCGAGCCGCTGAACTCGATCACCATGCGGCCCCTGGCGACGCGATTCACCTGAAAGCCTCGCGATTCGAGCCAGGCCGTGATCGCTTCCACGTCGGCCTCGGCAGGACCAAAGCTCGCTCCGAATTCCTCCGGGGTCAGCCAGCGATGATAATCGGGCGATAACTTCGCCTGCTGTTCGTTGAGCAACTGCGCGAGCGCTGCCTCCTGCTCGGGAGATCGCTTCAGCACCAGGAGAATGCGCTCGAGAGGCTGGGAATCCGGCGCGGCGCCACGGTCGAACTCGGGACGAGCCAGGGGATGAGTGTTTCCCGCAAGGGTGACGCGGCGGGTCAGGTCGATGGGCTCCGTAATTCGAGGTTGCGCCGGCGGATTCTGCGCTGGTCTCGCAATGGAAGAGGAAAACGAGAAAAGCAGTGGAAGCGCGGTGAGTGCCGATGCTTTTGGCAATCGCATTCTCGCCCCCTGAACTCAACCCAGCCCGTACGCTCCTTGGAAGTCACCATGAATTGGCGCCTGCCCCAAAGCAGGTAACGCCGCCCGTCGGCCCGCATCTGTCCTGGCTGGACACCCGACTACGACTCACTTGTATCGAAGGGCCTGACGGTTGTCAAGCGCTGCCGAATCCGCGATGCTCAACTGCCCGAGGGTGCGGCGATACGGGAGCACCGCGAAGCATTGGCGAAGCTTCCCTTCCGAAGACCTTTCCCCTGCCAGGGCAGGCCGCGCGAGGCGAAGAGCTCTGATTCTGTTGTGTGGCTGAAGGCCACGCCAGATCTGCACTGACGTCCACGGCAATCGAATTCGACTATAATAGGAAGCTCTCGTTTCCGGCTGCCCCGGGACGGCAATCTGCACATTGGATGAGGTGTGATGAAACGCAAAATCGGCATCTTGTTTGGCATGGAGAACACGTTTCCGGGCGCGCTGGCGGCGCGAATCAACGAGATGGGAGTGCCGGGCGTGGAGGCGGAGTTCCTGAAGACCGGTGGAATCCGCATGAACCAGCCAAGCGGCTATCGCGTGATCGTCGACCGCATCTCGCAGGACATTCCCTTCTATCGCGCCTATCTGAAGAACGCGGCCATGGGCGGCACGGTGGTGATCAACAATCCCTTCTGGTGGACCGCAGACGACAAGTTTTTCAATTATGCGCTGGCGGAGCGCATCGGTGTGGCGGTGCCGCGCACGGTCATCCTGCCGCACAAACAGCATCCGCCCGGGACGACCGATCAGTCGATGCGCAACCTGGTCTATCCGCTGAACTGGGACGAGATCTTCGGCTACATCGGGTTTCCGGCATTTTTGAAGCCTTACAGCGGCGGCGGCTGGAAGAGCGTCTACAAGGTGCATTCGCCCGAGGAACTGTTCGCCGCGTACGACCAGACTGCCGACCTGTGCATGACGCTGCAGCAGTCGATCGAGTTTGACGACTACTTCCGCTGCTATGTGATCGGGCAGGAGAAGGTGCTGGTGATGCGCTACGAGCCGCGGAACCCGCACCACTTGCGGTACGTGCTCGACGGGCCGGCGATCGACCCGGCCATGTACGAGCGCGTGGTCAACGATTGCCTGAAGCTGTGCCGCGCCCTCGGTTACGACATCAACACGGTGGAGTTTGCGGTGCAAGATGGCAT
>JASHQD010000475.1 GCA_030037755.1 Terriglobia bacterium | reverse complement strand
CCTTTAAGAGGTCCCGTGCCCGGAATCGCAAACCCTCTCGGCGGTGAGGACACCGCCGCTACAGCGCGTGCCTAATAGGGCGCGCCGCCCTTGACCGTCGTACGGTGCATGTGACGCCGGAGGTCGGGAGGACAGCCATGGGCCAGGTGAATCGTGCAGCGGTTGTCCCAGAAAAGCAGATCGTGACCCTGCCAGTGGTGCCGGTACACAAATTGCGGCTGGGTGCTATGGGCGAAGAGGAATTCGAGCAATTCGCGGCTCTCCGCCTCGTGAAGACCGACGATGTGGGAGGTAAATCCTTCGTTCACAAAAATCGTTTTTCGTCCCGTTTCCGGATGCGTGCGCACCACGGGATGCACAACCTCCGCGACCTCGTCTTTTTGCTTCTGGGTGAGCGCCGGACGGAATTTCGATCCGCTGAACTTGGCGTAGCTGTGACCGTACGAATGAACGGCCCGCTTGCCGTCGATCCGCTGCTTGATCTCTGGCGGCAGGGCATCATAGGCGTCCGCCATGTTGGCAAATGAAGTGTCCCCGCCTTCGGCTGGAATCTCCAGGGCGTGGAGCAGCGAACCCAAACTCGGCTCGGGTGTGTACGACAGGTCGGAATGCCAGATGCGTCCCGCGTCGCCGAGACCGATCGGCTCGCCGTTCTCAATGACGTTGGAAACTCGAAGGATTTCCGGATGTCCCGGCAGCAGGAATTTGTCGAGCACGTGAATCATCAAGGGCCCGAAGCGCTTGCTGAACGCGATATGCTGTTCCGGAGTGATCCGTTGATCGCGAAACACCAGCAGGCCGTTGCTTTCAAGGAAGGCCCGGCGCACGGCAGCGAACGTTTCATCGTCGATGGGCCGGGAAAGATCGAGATCGACGATTTCGGCGCCGAGTGCCGCTCCCAGGCGGCCACACTGGAAAGGCGCGGCTTCCTTTCGGGGCGCAGCGCCATCAACGGAGCCACGAGCTAGTCCACCGTTTGGGTTGCCCATATCATCGCGGCGTTCGGCCGTCTCCCCCAACGGGTAATTTACCATTCGCAAATCCCGATATCAATTTAAGTGAGGGCGCCTTTCGCGCCAGCTTGGCACCCATCGAGGGGCATACCTTTCTTTCCCGCAAAGTCACGGAAGCGCTGAACCATTCAGTCCCTCTATCGTAGGATTCTGCCCTTTTCTGGCAGCATATTTTGGCCACTTCGGTTTGGCCCTTTGTTCATCCGGCTCGGAAGTCTCCACGCGCTGACAGTCGACGGTTGACCGTCGACTGTCGACGTGTAGCCTCTCTGGTTCCGGCTCCGCCGGGTTACGGTCATAACCTTGACTTCAGGATTGCGATGTGATGTAACGAGTTTGGCGGGTTGGCGCGGACTCTCGGTCGGGCCGGAAGTTCGATGATTGCCGGGAATTCCACGTCGAGGAATGGTACGAGGCGGTCTATGCGAATTTTGACTTTCCTGTCACTTCTGCCGGCTCTGGTTTTGATAGCTGTCGTGACCTCGGCCGGACAAAATAAGTCTTTGCCCACGATTCCGCAGACATTTCCGCCTCCGGAGCCGGATCACCCCCACTTGCAGATCGATCAGCCTCCCACGGTCGTACACGGCGATCGTCGCGCCCTCCCAAATCCTGTCCAAGCCAGGCAGGACGCCGACGAACTGGCCAAGCTTGCCCAGTCGATTCCTTCGGACGTCGACAAAGCCAGCAAGGGTCAGTTGCCGCAAGATCTGGCAGCCCGGCTGAAACAGATCGAAAAACTCTCGAAGCATTTGCGGCGGGAAATCGGGCAGTAAAAACAGAAGCCAGAAGCGGGCAAGGACTGCTTTGCCTCCGGCTTCTGGCTCCTGACTTCTCGCTTATTCTTTAGAACAACAGCTTCAACGCGAATTGGATCTGCCGGTTGATGTTCGACGTGTACGTGATCACCCCGTAAGTCTGGGTACCCACGGTGTTGCCGGGATAGCCGAAGCTGGGGTGGTTGATGGTGTTGTAGGTTTCTGCGCGGAACTGCAATTTGAAGCGCTCGTTGATCGCGAAATCCTTCAGCATCGCGAAGTCGAGATCGCTGAAGGGAGGGGCAACGAGATCGTTGCGCTGCTGGTTACCATAGCGCGGCGTCCCGGCATCGTAAGCGGCCTCAAGCCCGGCGAGAGTGAAGCAACTCGTGTTAAACCACTCGCCGATGGTTTTCGGACCGTTATTGCCGTTGCAAATCCGGTCCGCATACAGGTTGGCCGATTGGCTGTTCGAATAGTCGAAGTTGGAAATCACGGGAAATGGGAATCCGGTCTGATAGCTGTAGATCCCGGACGCTCTCCAGCCCCCGATGACTTCGTTCACCACGCCGCCCACGTTGCCCCAGCGCTGGCCTTGTCCAAAAGGCAGCTCCCAGACGCCGCTGATCACAAAGCGGTCGTGAGCATTGTCGTACGTAGGGCCATAATTGCAAGGGATGCAGTTGTCGTTCTGGCCGTCTTGTTGCGAGATGGCCCCGCCGAATCCCTCATCGCCTTCGTTGTTGTCGAAAGCGGCTTGCCAGGTGTAGCTGGCCAGGAAGGTGAATCCCTGGGAGAAGCGCTTGGTCAGCTTGGCCTGGAGGGAGTTGTAATTGGACTTCGCATCCGAGCTGGTGTACAAAAACTCACCGAAGTCGGGATAAGGCCGATTGGCCTGCACCGCCGATGGGGGAAGTGCGGGGTTCGTGGGCGCGGGTTGGTTGCCGGGCAGGTGCAAGTAACCCAGGTAGTATCCCTTGTTCCCGACGTAATCGAGTTCCATCGCCCAGTTGTTTCCGAGTTCCGACTGGACGCCGAAACTCCACTCGACAACCTGCGGCGGCTTGTAGTGTGGCGAGATGTACAGGGAGATGAACTGATCGGACAGCGGCGGTGTCCCACCCACAGCCAGCACGTTCTCAGACGTTACGATGGAGCCGTTCACGACCTGGGGGAGCGCGCCTGCCGGAGTGAAAGAGATCGAAGTGCCGTTCAGTGGATTGTTGTTCACAAAGTGCTGGTTATTGAAGTTCGGAAGATCCGTGAAGACGCCGGAGCCGGCCCGTACCACCAGCTTGTCTGACTTGGTGGGTTTCCAGGCGAAGCCCAGGCGCGGATCGAAGTCCCTGTGATCGGGGAACACCAGCGATCTGCGCGTGCCGCCCGTAAAGCCCATGGAAGCGCGCAAGGCGGAGTTGGCCAGCAGGCAACTTCCATTTTCGGGCGACAACAGGAAGGAGTATTCGGGATTGCTGCAATAGGCGTCGTTGACGGCGTTGGGTTCGGCGGAAACCAGAACGCCGTCGCCGGGACCCGAGAAGGCGGGCGCGGTAGGCACGAAGGTCACGAAGTTGTCGCGCTTGTCGAAAGGCCATCCGCGGTATTCCCAGCGCAGGCCGAGATTGAGACTCAGGTTCGGAGTCACCTTCCAGTCATCCTGCCCGAAGAACGACCAGAACTTGCCTCCTGCCTGTTCGGTCCCGAGATAGCGGATCGTCTCGTTGGCGCTGTTGGGGTAGCCCTGCAGGAAGTCCGCCAGGTCCGCCACCCCGACGGGCGTACCGTTAATGGCGATGGCGGGCGAAACCTCACCGGCGAGATCGGAATACTGGCCGCTGAAGTTCAGTTGGCCGTGCGGCGAGAAGGCCGCCTGCTCGCCGAAAACTTGCCAGAACTGCAGGGAAGCGCCGACCTTCGTGCTGTGTTGGCCGTGCGTCCAGGTCAGGGTGTCTCCGTACGTCTCGACCATGTCGGGACTGATCACCGGCCGGTACTCGGAATCGCCGATCGTGGAGTAGTTGACGAAGCTGAAGATGGGGAATCCGATGGAATTGCCCGAGTATCCCGTGAGGTTCTGGATTCCGAAGTTCTTCATGAAGTCGGGCGCGCGCGGGCAGGAGGCGCAGTTGTTGTTGTCATAGTCGCGCTGGAAGCCCAATCGGACTTCGTTCAGCAGGTTCGGGTTGACCGAATGGGTCCAACCCACGGCTACGTTCTGCCCGCGGAAGTAGAGCTTGTCGCCGAAGCCCGGCAGCACGCTGTATCCGCTATAGGGATCGTTCCAGGTGGACTGGCCAAACATGTAGCGGGCGAATACCTGGTCCTTCTCGCTAAAGTTCTGATCGAACCTCACCGTGAACTGATCGTCCTGCTCGGTGAGCGGCTGCGTCTGATCGAAGTTGGTCGCGGTGGGATAATTCGGCGTCGGGAACGGATTCAATGAGAGCGTGTGCGCGGCCACCGGATCGATGGTGCTGATGATGTTGCCCGGCACAGGACTGCCCACAAAAATGGTCGATCCCGCCTTCGCGCTGCCCGACGGGCAGACGTAGCTCTTCTCCGTCGCCGGATTGAAAATCTGGCCGGTGTCGAAATTCAGGTCCGCCGGTCCCCCGGCGCCGCACAGGTTGGCCGTCGTTCCGGTGAGCGCGGCGCTTAAATCGCCGCTCAATTCCGCCGCGGTCGGCACGGTGGTGAGCGCCTCCTCGCCCTGAGTGCGCCGCAATCCTTCGTAGTTGATGAACCAGAAGCTCTTGTCCTTCTTGATCGGCCCGCCCAGGGAGCCTCCGAACTGGTTGCGGCGGAACGAGGGACGGGCGGAGTCGGGAATCGTCTGGCCCGTGACCGGATTCGTCTGGTTCAGGTCAAAGAAGTTGCGAGCGTCGAGATCGCTATTGCGGAGGAAGTCGTAGGCAGCGCCGTGAATCTGGTTGGTGCCCGACTTCGTGGCCAGATTGATCGTCGAGCCGGCCGTCATGCCGAACGAAGCGTCGTAAATGTTGGTTTCGAGATTGAATTCCTCGATCGCGTCCGGAGGCGGCGAAAGCGAAAAGCCGCCGAAAGTCAGGTTCCGGGACATGACGCCATCGATAAGGAAGTTGTTGCTCGAAGACCGGTTGCCGTTGGAGTTGTAACTGGTCTGGCTGAACGGCGACCCGAAGGTGCTGCTGGCGAATCCGCCGTTGTCCGTAACCGATCCGGGCACCAGGGTGGCCAGGGAACCAAATTCGCGCAGATTTAAGGGCAGATCGAGCACCTGCTGCGTGTCGATGACCGTGCCCACCGTGGCGCTCTCGGTGTTGACAATGGGCGCCTCGCTGGTGACCACCACCTGCTGCGAAACACTCCCCACTTTCAAGCTGGCATCGAGGGTCGCTTGCTGGTCCACCTGGAGGGTAACGTTGTCGATGACCGTCGAGCTGAATCCCTCTTTCGTGAAGGTGAGATTATAGGTGCCGGCCGGCAGCGACGGCAGGGTATATTGGCCGGCCGCGTCAGACGTCGTCTTGGTCGAAATGCCCGTCGCCGTGTTGGTGGCTGTCACTGCGACTTCAGGCACCAAGGCACCGCTGGCATCCGTGACTGTTCCTGTCAGAGATGCGTTTACGGTCTGCCCGTAAAGGTGCGGAGTGCTTCGGCTGACCCCGCCGATGAAGATCAGTGCCGCGGCGATAAGTGCAAAGAATGAACTCTGTCTTTCCGAGAGCCTGGCCATCACGACACCTCCAGAAATTGAGGATCAAAGACTGCTTGGGATTGGAGACCAGGAACAATCAGGCTGGCTGAGCGAGACCCGACGTCGTAACTTGCCTGGCTGCCCTGCGCCTCCCCCAATTCGAAGGCCTATCGACCGGACCCGACAAAGAAGAACCAGTAAGCAGCGAAGCTTGCAGCCCGAGAAGCATACAACGGTATTGCTCTGGGAACAAGAGCAATATTAAACATAAGTGCTATCAGCGATTTTAATCCTGAATGAGCGAGTGGGCCGGAAGTCTGCCCTGACGCCCGCGAGAATCCGTCGAACCCGCTGCCACGCCCCCGTCACCTCGCCGCCAGCGGAAGAAGGCCCAGCGATTCAGCCGATGGCAGGGGTCTGCCGTGATCGTGATCGTCCTGGATGCGGGCAAATCTGGCAATCAAATCCTGCCACATCTGGCTGTTGCGATCGTAGCGCTGGAGAACATTGGGCAGCCAGTCCGGCAGATTCTCGGAAAGCCAGAGTTGCTGGTACAACTCGCGCAGGCGCGTGGTGTAGTCACGCAAGTCGTCCAGCCTTCCATTTGTGCTTTCGATTTCACCCAATTCATTGCCCGCCAAGTCCTGGTTCTTATCGTGCTCGTGGGCGAGCGCGTTTGCGTAAAGCTGCGAGATCTCGCGCGCATACTCGTAGCGCATGAACAAAGCATCGATTTTGAGCGCCGCGAACTCGAGGTAAGCGAGGGTATCCTGGTTGCGACGCGCGCTCGCTGCGCCGTTTACAAGCTCGGTGTAGACCTGCTCCGCCGTCTGGCGGACCTCGGGCGCCACCGCCAGCGCCCGCTTCACATCGGCCTGTCCTTCAGGCGTAAACGGATCGTGCCAGAAGAGAACGTCTCCGGTGCCGCCGTAATCCATGTCGTACATCTGCCCGACTTTGTTCCCGCGGAGCGTTTCGTTGATGCGGCTCAAGCGCTCGATTGCCTCGGCAAAGCGATGGTCCGTGTTGCGGTAGAAAGTCCAATCGAATTTGCGGTTGAAGTCGTCGACGGGAGTCGCGCCCGGCTCCCAGGCGCAGGCCGCGCCGTAGACGATGCTCCACCAGCCGAGCCCGTACAGTGTCTCGCCGCTGTCGTTCCAGACCGTGATGTCCGTTCCGATGGCGCCGGCCTTCTTGCCGTCAGTCAGAAACCCCTCGATGTTGACGGCCGCCTCTTGATAGTCCGCCATGATCACGCCGGTGTTGCCCACCCAGGGGCAGACCACGATCTTCATGCCGGTACCGGCAAACGGTTTCAGCCACTTTTCATAGCTGGGATGCGCTCCGTATTCCCAGCTCGCCACGATGAGGTCGCGAGGCAGCTTCGGGATCATCTCCGGGTGCTCGACCGCGATATCGCCCCAGAACATCGCCTGCTTGTTGTAACGATGGACGAGGTCGGCCACCTTGATCAGGTTGTCCACATAAACCTGGCCGTAGCCTTCCTGGGCCACACGTTGCGCGCTGCGCCCCAGGCCCAGGTCGAAGGTCTCGTCGCAGCCGATGTGATAAAACTGCGAGGAAAATACCGGCAGCATCTGCTCGTACATGCTGTCGAGAAAGGCCAGTGCCTGGGTATCGTCGGCTGCGAAGCCGTGCCCGTGTGGCCGCTCGCCAAGCCCGCTGTATTCATCGAAGCGCAGCACCTTGTGCATGTGGCCGCAGGCTTCCGTCGCAGGTACAATCTCGACGTGATACCGGCCGGCATAGGCCACAAGATCCCTCCAATCCTCGCGAGAGAGCGTGTCGCTCAATACGCCCACCAGGGGCTGCCCGTCAAGGCGAAATGAATCTTCCATGTACATGTAAAGCTGATTCATTTTGAACTCAGCGATCGTGCGCACGATGCGCTCGAGATAACTGAGCTTGGGCACCGGGCCCCGAGCCAGGTCCACCTGCGTTCCGCGATAAGCCATCGCGGGCCAATCGCGCACGTGTGCCCCCAGAATTTTCACGCCGTCGCCGTCCGGCACGACGAGCTGACGCAGCGTTTGCACGCCGTAGAACAGGCCGGCGGCGTCTTTGCCCGCCACCACGACGCCGGAT